>NZ_JBHIRA010000008.1:0-83195 GCF_042196825.1 Bartonella sp. AC10YNML
CGATTTACACCATTAAACATTCGGAATCGGACGCCGGTGGCAGAATCTCTACCACAATTGCAAGAAAGGAACTTGATCTTTGTATTAATGATATCGGGGGAGTCCCACCAAAACCTCAAGATAGTATTGTGATCATCTCTCCTGAAAACAACAAAGCCCCCTCTTCTCAAGAGCAATTCGTGATCACAGATGTCCAAGCCTCTGAATCCGGTATGTATAAGCTTATCTTGCGAGAGCTAAAACAATGAGGAACCTTTGTCTTATGTGTTTCAAAATCAATAAGGCTGCCCAAGAGCTCGGATTACTGCTGCAAACCTTGGATTTGGAATAGCACTAAATCGGTAATTCCATGGTGCGCCGGTACGGTGACTGATGTGACATCCTTGGTATGTTATAGTTACTGATGCAATTCTTGCCCAAGTAGTCCTTTCATTATCTTCAGGGCTTTCAAACACAATAGCTTGATTTGTTACTAAAAGACGTCCTAAAATCGGAGTCTTTTCGCCAATATCGAGGGTAACGCGTTCTTGAACTCCCAATAGTTTTTCATTTTGTACTAAACGATA
Organism: Bartonella sp. AC10YNML; assembly: GCF_042196825.1. Classification (NCBI taxonomy): domain Bacteria; kingdom Pseudomonadati; phylum Pseudomonadota; class Alphaproteobacteria; order Hyphomicrobiales; family Bartonellaceae; genus Bartonella; species Bartonella sp. AC10YNML. Next base: position 567 of record NZ_JBHIRA010000008.1, read on the forward strand.
ATCATATTCACTTGCGTCAAGTTCTTGAAACATGTCACATGCTTCCTCAAAATTAGAGGGAGGAATATCTGATTGCCACAGAGCAACTTCTTGCTCAAAGCTTTTTTCCTTTTTTGTCTCACGATAAGCAATAATAACAAAAATTAAAACGATAAGAATGGGTACTAATAACCATGGCGTAATAGTTACTGTTACCACAATGCCTCCAATCAGTAGAGCACAAAGGAGAACGATCTGTACCCTCTTTTCTAACCGTTTTTTTTTAAGTTCCGGCAACATTTTATTAATAACTGATAAATCAGAAGAAAGATGGATATGGGATGGAGGCATTAAAACCTGCTCTGAAACTTTTTCTTTAAAACGTTTGTTACGTTTATCTTGCCAATGAACAAAAATAGACAATGCAATAAATGCAAAGAAAATTAACCTGAACCATCCCCAAAAACCTAGACCATCATTTTCGTCTGACTTTTTATCTTGAACATGGATACTTTGCCTATCAATATTCTCAGGTAGTGCCTGTGTCACGCTTTCATTTTGAGTAGCAACATCTATTAATAAAGTAGAGGAGGAGGAAAAAATTTCATTATTGTATGCAACTTGATCTGGTTTGATTTTGTGAAAAAAAAACGCACCTAATATTGCAGAGCCGAGAAATAATAAGACTCCAATGCCAAGGGTTTTCAATCCATTTTTACGCCATTTTTTTATACACACTAAAACAAGTCCGACAACCATCACCGGTAACGACAACAAACATACGATCATCGCAATTGTGTCAAGTATGTCGAGCATTATTTTCCCCTCCACTATAAATAAAAAACTAAGCTGGAAAATCTAAAGTGAGTCGATAAATAAAGTAAATATGTGCTTATGATTTTTAGAAAAAAGTGATATTATTACAGGAGTATGAATAATCGAAACAGGAACCTAACGAACACTTTAAATACTAAGCGGACAAGCTACCAAGATAGTTTATTTTCGCACATTAAAGGCTTTGACCCATTGTATGTTACTCGCATATAGTGATCTTGTGGGTTTGGTTATGCTATAAAACACCTTCACAGAAAAACATAGCAACGGACTTACTACCGTGTTTTTCAGTGCTCGGCTCTTTCTAATTAAAGAGTCAATGCAAAACGTCTAAGTAGTAAGGAGTTCATCATGAATACTCTATAGAAATTAAAGAACAAACTATTGGCCAAGTAAACAGTTCAAACTGTTGACGCACGTGAATTATATTGCGTTTTTGGAAATAAAGTCTGAATTTAGAAAACGGTGGAAAAATAAAAGAATACCACATTACATTAGACATGGCTAAACGTCTTTCGATGATAGAGCATAATGACAAAGGGCATGAGGCACGTCAATACTTTATCAAATGTGAACGGCTTTTGAAACAAGTAGCAACACCGCAAATTGACTACTCCAAACCCGAAGCATTGCTTTGTGTCTTGAATCACTTACAAAATCAAATAGAATAGAAAGACCATGTTATTGCAGAATTAGCACCAAAAGCAGAAACACTTGATGATTTAAAACGCTCTGATGGTTTGTTTGGTTTGATAGAAGCAGCAAAGATATTAGAGGTACGACCTAAGGACTTAACTGATTACTTGCTTAAACATGATTGGGTGTATCGACGGGCTCCAGGGGCTCCTTTGTTACCTTATCAGGACAAGATCAAGAAAGGATTTATGGATTGTTCTGCTATTACCATTCAAAGACCGGATGGTACAGAAAAGGTGCTCCCTTCAACGAAAATCACATCCAGAGGATTAGCATGTTTAAGAGAGCAAATTCACGGAGGTGTGCAATGAATAGCAGTGTCGACTTCTTATGCGATTTGTGGATGGCATTGTTTCAGTTTTCCAATCATCACAGCATTGGAGATGAAAATTGTAATGCCATAGTTGAAGTTATGGAATTAATAGAAAAGGTTTTGATTTTAAAACTTCAAGATGAAGTGCCTAATATTACAAAGATTTTGGCAGCTCTTACAGATTTTGGCGATTCAGAGTTTCCTACAGTTATGTTGCCTTTATTGGGAGGTTACGAACCAGATCTAGAAAACCCCATTAAAAAGGTTGCTTAAGTACCTCCCTTCCCCATCTTTAAAGGTGGGGAGGTAGTCAAGATACTTCTTTAGGTAAGAACTCAAAATGAACGGATTTAAAACCAGTTAAGTCATAATCTGTAAGATCGGCAGTATCAACAAAGTTTTCTGCTTCTTCATCCGTCTTGAAAACGGGTATTTGTTTTAATTTAGAGGTTTTCATAAGAATTAGTTTTCTTTTAGTACATATAGACTTTTAAAAGATTCAAAGTTTAGAAGAAATATATCTATTTAAGCTCACACCATTTTCAGCGGCTTGTATTGCAAGTTTTCTATGGAGTTCTGGTGGTATTCTTAATTGAAACTTACCACTATATTTACCATGTGACAAAGGCACAGGAACTTCTTCTCCATTATGTTGCATGTCCTCAACAACTTCTGAAACAAGGTCCATAATACCTTTTAAAGCTTTCTCTGCTTGAGCATCTAACCATGAAAGGGATGGGAATTCTGCACACAATCCAACATATTCCTCATCTTCTTGCGACCACAAAACACGATATGTATAATGATTATTATTCATGTTTTATCCTTTCTATCGCTTGTAAGACTTGTTTAACCTGATAAGCTTTTGCTTTATTGCCAGAATCTTTTTGAATATTCACACGAGGATCACAAAGCCACGGTGTTTTAAAACAAAGTGGCTTGTACCATTGTTCCGTAGTTCTCCAAAGAAATAGACACATACAGCCAACAAATCTGAAAACTTGATGTTCTTTGGTGATGCTTTCATCAAGCTGATTATTTTTTCAACTTTATTGTTCATAACCAATAATAGTATCATTATTAATCCTAGTTAATCATTTTTAGAAATAGCGTCAACTACCAAGAGCCTTTTTGTAACTCGACACTGTTAAAAAACTCAATAATGGCGATTATGAAGCAATCCCAACCGAATTACAGAAATGGACCAAAGCAGGCGGTAAGCGTTTTGAAGGTCTCGCACACCGGCGCCGCGGCAGAAACAAGCTTATGGGCAAAAGGGGCTTATGTTTCCTCCAATTATCAAACAGTAGAAACGCAAGCACCAACGGGTGTTTTCAAAGCAGAAGCCCTTGCACCAGTCGTTGGTTCTTTTTCTGGGCTTGGAGGCTTATTAGCAGGCAATGGTCCAGTGCAATGGGCGCTCGCCACTATCATGGTCTTAGCCGCAGGTGCTGGTATTTTCTTTGTTGATAAACGCTTTCAGGAGCATCGTCTATGATCTTATGGATGAAAAGAAATCTGATGCTAACAGGCGCGGCTTTAGCCGCTTTTTTTATTGCCTTAGCAAGAGCCTTTACTCTTGGGAAAAAAACAGAACAACAAAAGCAAACAGAAAAAGCTTTAAAAGCAGCCACAACCCGTCTTGAGGTGGAAAGTGAAGTTAACAAAAAAGTGAAGCTGATGTGCGTGCTGCTCTCTCTGACTGGTTGCGCAACAAATAAATATGCTTCTTCTTGTGTTGGTTGGTTACCTATTTATTTAAGCCGGCAAGATCTGAACACCATTAGCTCAAACTTAGTAAGAGAGATCTTAAAGCACAATAATCTAGGTGAACGCTTGTGTGGATGGAAACATGATTAGAAAAAAATCCAAAAAACACACAGAGCTTACAGAAGCAGAAAAAGAAATGCTTCAATAAATCATCATCACCTATCAAAGTGTGAAAATGATGCTCGTTTGATGAAGTGGATAGCATTCATCCTCTTTTTGCTTATCCTTGATTTTTCACTTATTATGGATGCGATAGACAATATCTTTGCACATTATAAAACAGTGGCTAACCAAAAACTGAAAGCTTTACCCCCTCCCCGCTTTTAAAGCAAGGAAAGAGAGATTATATCGTAATCTATCCGCTAATCGCTTAAGTGTTTCTTAGACATCTGACGCGACAATAGACATAACAATTATCAAGCCCCTCCAGATATAAAAGACGCCCATTGTTCTAAGAGGACACGGCGCTATTCTAAAAAATCCGTCCGCATGTAAGCCTTTGTCACAGAATTCCCAACTGAATACGCAAGAACAGATTCTGCAACTTCAAATGGTGTTGACGTTGTCTCTGCTATACAGTCCCGCAGAATCGATCTGAAACCATGAAGTCTATAATTAAAACCTTTGTCTTTCATAAATTTAGAAAGTGCTACATCAGATATAGGCTTTCCAAAACTCTCAACAAATAAAAAACCATTTTTTTGCTTTTTCAATAATAACAAGCGCTTCAGCTGTAAGCGGGACATGAAAATCAGAAACCTTTCCAACAATTCTCTTCATATTTTCTTTTAGGATAATCCATATTGGTCCATAAATCTCTTCTGATCAAATATGCCTGATTGGCATAAAACAAAAAACCGTCAAAATAAGAATTTTTAAGGCTAGATGTGATACAAGCTCATCATTTTAAGATTGAAAAAACTTAGACATTTCTTTCCATAGCATTGCTGGAATATTTTGGGTATTTTGAATAACTTTCCTAATAAAGCTTTTGCTTTTGGTATCAATTACATATCCACATCTATACCAAGTGCCGCCGCATGTTTTATAGCTATATTCAAGCGGGATAGAGCTTTACTTGCTGTTTCGTTTTTTGTCTTCCAAATGGGAGAAATGCATCCTTTTATATCAATTTGCGTCAGTTCAATGATTAGCGTATCACCAAGTTTAAGAAAAACATGTAACTCAAGAGGTGTTAACCAGCTTGCTGCTTTTACTTCATTTTTCAATTCGTTTTTTTCGCTTCAAAAGTACTAGAGGCATTTTTTCGTAAAGAAATACCCACCTGCCCGACGCAAATTTTCTTTTTTTTTCGCCGAATTGGATCAATTCTTTGATCTAAAAGATCACGACAGGCTAAAGCTTTGAACAGTGCTTCTTTTAAAGATACATTGCGACAAGAGCCTAATCCCATTTCTCATCGTCTTTTATTGAGGTCAAACCTAAAAACCCATCATCCTTGATCTGGTGTAGTTTTGATAAGCCATAAACCAGCTCTGTCAGCATATTTGCCTTTAGATAGATTTTTACAGATAAGACAGACAGTCTATCACGTGTTTTTATTCTGCAAACCACCTTTTGAATTGCGCTTGAAGCACTTTCATCTGGTGCCAAGATTATATATAAAAAGCAATTTAATAAAAAAATAAAAACAATTAATTATTAAATAGAAAAAAGATAAACTGCGCTATCAGGTGATATTATAGAGAATTCTAAGGAAAAAAATTGGTGCACAAACGTGCACGCCGTCCACATCACTCTATATGAATTTTCTTTATTTTCTCATTACTTAGATAGTAAAAACTCTCTTTAAGTTTACTGTTTGCAATTCTATAACGATACTATGAATATGATAACTGTAATAATATGAAAGACGAAGCAATCCTTCTTGGCTAACAAATGTTTCAACCACACCTCGTAAACTAAAAATTTTTTATTCTTAACAGTTAAGAATCTGAGTAACTCTTCCTTACCTCCTCATCCTCACTTAAAGTCAATGCTCCCTTTTTTCACCATAAAATAGTGTTTACAATGCATACAATTTAAAAAAATAAAGACCCTATCAAAGAGATAGGACCTTTTAAATTTAAGCTCCTTTATCCTATAAAACTAGAATTTGTAAGCTATTCCTGCGCGAAAATCATTCGTCTTATACTTAACTTCAATCTCGTCTTTAAATTTCTTTTTACCAAAATCTGAGTAACGATATTCCGCACGTAAAACAAGATTATCTGTCATTGCAAAATCAACACCACCACCCAGAGTGTAACCAATCATCATTTTTGTAGCATCCGATGTCCTGTTAAAAAGCTCAGATCCCGTAATGACTGTCGACAAAACATCTTGAAATTGTCCATAAGCGACACCACCAGCAATATAAGGCATCACACGATGAGCAGAAAACCCAACACGCACCCTTGTGGCTCCAGTCCATTTTTGTTTAAAAGTATGATTAAAAGTTAAGCTATTCTTTTCTTCTGTAGTCTCTGTACCAGAGCGAGAAAAGCTAGGCCCCCGCCCTTTGTCAAACTGTGCCCTTTTATAACTTTCTTTCTTTTTACCATTTTCTTCAGTACCAGCATCAGTTCCAGTACCAGTATGAGTTCCTTCAGGACTCGAACCACCAGCACTCGATTCATCTGCATGAAATCTTGTTTTTGTGTCTTTTTTTTCCGTTAAAATGATATCCGTATCAATCCCCATAATAAAATTATTACCGAGATCAAAATTAACACCCGCATAAAAACCACCTATAAACCCAGAAAGATCTGGCATATGCTGTTTCTCGATGGGTATCCATGATTTACTTTTACTCTCCTCATCAGGATAGAGAGGAATATCAACATAAGGCGTTTTTGCAGAAATTTTACTTGAAAAGCCTCCAACTTGCCCCCCAAAATAAAAACCTGACCAAGAAAAAAGTGAAGAAGAAGAAACTTCTGAAGCAACATGTACAGACTCTTCAGGAACTACGACATCTGCAGCCTGTACTATAGAAGATGAAACCAAAGAAAAAACAGATGCTGTTATAAATTTTGTATTCATAAAATTATACCCCATTGCTAAATTTAAATATAATTAAAAATCACATTTAGAAAAACAAAGTTTTATAAAATTTTATACCAAAAAACCGCATGCACTCCTTTACATTTACATTTAAATATACCACTGCTAAATACATCATTACATCAAAATTGAATTTTATCAAATAAATTTTAATAACTATTAAAATATTATAATAATGAATACTTTAAATGACAAATCTTTAATAAAAATGTCTATTATATTTTTAAAAATGAGAAAATATAACACATTTTTTATCCAAATTACCGCATAAAAAATCATAAAATAGAATATTTCAAAGCATTTTTTCATGAAAAAATTCTGAAATGATGTAATTATTGTTAGCACATTGATATTTAATTAAAAATATTATAAATATAAAATAGTATAAAAATACCTCTATATGCTTACATATAAGTAGATTCTATGTATATAAAAAACTACATCTATCTTACACTGAAATCATACTACTACTTTTAAAGTATGAGATTATTAACAGGCGCAATATCTTTATCTTTCTAGAGATTATCTCAAAAAAGTCCTCAATCACTTTATTTAAAAATTGCTCTTCCCCTACTGATTTCTATATTATCATCTGCTTTTATTGCAAAACGGTCTTTATTAGGAAAAGTTATAAAACATCCTTTCATACAAATTGTAATTGTTTGATGCGTATTTAAAGAAATTTTTAAAGGTACACTTCCTTCAACAATAATGAGAGAGTGTATCTTTAAATCAGTATTTTTCACTGTTGCAGCAAAAGCTGTTATGGTAAAAATACTTAATAGAATAACTGTAGTAAAAATATAAGTATATTTCAGCATTCTAAGATTCCTTCCTCAGCAAAACGCTTATATAGGCTAAATCGAAGAGCATTGGTTACATGAGAAGATGAGGTAATATTAGGCACATAAATAGCCAAATTAAAGGAAAAACTCTTACGATCAAATGCTGTAAAACTCACCTGTGGGATAGGATTTTTTAAAACGCCTTCTGTCGTAGAAGCAATCTCTAATAAAATTTCAGCAACATGCTCTGGAGCAACCTTAGATGATACAGTAACTGGTACATCAATTCGTCCTACTTTATTACGTCGTGTCCAATTACTAACGTTGTTATTAATAAGGCTTGAATTGGGAATAATAATCGTCTTACGCTGAATGGTCTCAAGTTCCGTTGCACGCACACTAATACGCTTAACAACGCCCCCTACTGATCCAGATTCTATATAGTCTCCTATTTTAAATGGTCTTCCAACTAAAATAATAAGTCCAGAGACAAAGTTTTGGACAATATTCTGTAAACCAAAACCTATACCAAGTGAAAGTCCTCCAGCAATAAGAGCGAAATTTCTAAGATCCAAACCTGCCATTGATAATCCGGTCAAAGCAGATACAACAACGCCTCCATAACTTATCACTGTTTTGATAGAATTACGTATACCAGAATCGAACTCTCCATGAACCAACACCACATTATCTAACCAACCAATAAATCTTCGAATAAGAAACCAGCAAACACAAAAAGAAATAATTCCTGTTACAAGAGAAATCAAAGAAAGACTAATATTTCCAATCTGAAAACCGGTCACCGATTGCCACAAAACTGCTTTTAAATCAGAATAGGAAAATCCAAACTGTACAGCAATGGGCATTGCACAAAATATAACAACAAATAAATTGAGAAAAACGCCCACAAAAATTCCCAATTGATTCATTGTTTTTTCTTCTAAATGAAACCTCTGCATCAAAAGATGACCAACCGTTGTTTTCATAAATTGGTCTTTAGTTCCAAGTGCTTGAGCACTTTGTATTCCTAAATACATGAGAACTAAAAATGCTCCATCAATCATAATTTGCTGCGTAATAAAACGCGCAAGTCCAACATAACCTAAAAAATTCAATACAAAGAGCAGTAACCCCAAGCCAATAAGAGGAATGCGTATATAAAATGGCCAAAAGTATGGCTCTTTTTTTTCTTCTTGAACACGCCTAGGTCTAAACCGCAAAGGTACAAATGATATTATAAATAGCAAAATCGCTACAAGAAAAACAGCAATAAAACTTTTAGCAATTGTCAAAGATAGAGGCGCTGAAATGATTTGATAAATACTATCAAGAACAGCGTCAAATGCCAAAATACCCCCTAAAGAAGTGAGTAAAATCACTAATTGATAAGCAGACGATGGTGCAATACTGAGAAGACGCACATGGGGCCGATTCGATGATAGAAGAACAACAGCTAATCGATTGATTAAAAATAATAAAATAATTTGACAACCTATCATATCAAAAACTGTTGTAAGCTTACCTGGATCTAAGTTAAAACTACGAAACAAAAACAACACAAGGTAAACGCAAAGAATACAGATAAGTGAAGGTAAAAGAACTGAAATAAAGGCGATCAATAAGCGTTGTAAATAAGATATTTCCTCATTAGACTTCGTAAAGTGGCAATACACATGAACAAGAACTTTTTGAGAAAAATACGAAAGTCCTAAAGTAATAAAAAGTGGAATTAAAAAGCAAAGAACTAGTTGTAAAAACTTGAAGTAAAATATAAAATTCCACCAAGAATTTAACAAAACAAGAAAATCTGATGAAGCCTCTTTTGTTTTTTGGGCGAGATGTTTAACCATCGGAATCGAAAACTCAAGCCTATACGTAAGCGTGCGTTTAAAAAGCTCCCGAGATTGAGAAATAGAAAGTTCCGCTATTCTATTTGCCGCTAAGAAAATTGCTTCAAAACGAAGCATGATACTGTTAATTTTAGCTTTTTGCTCTATCAAATAGGAATATTCCTTCACTGAGCTTTTCAGTTTTTTTATGTCACGATGGAGCTCCATTAATTGATCAAGAAGTGTATTAATCTCATTAAGAGGAGGACGCAAAACAAATGCTGCCTCAATAGCACGTTCACTGATATCTTGTGCACGTAACCGTAATTCTTCTAAAGCACGCTCATCTTCTGGCTTTCTGTCAAAATCTCTTTTTAAAGTTTCAGTATTTTCTTCAAGAGTCTCAATAATCAACTGTTGTTGTTTAATAATTTCATCAACTGAATAAGAAGCTATCGTTTGTTCGACAATTGTATTTTGTGCCCCCCTATTCCCCCATGCACCAGAATTAAATACAAAGATAATCCCCAAAAGAAGGAAAAGTATGAGGATGCTTTTTCTACAAAATGAATACATATCTACCTTATTAATACAAAAGGGATTTTATTTTTCTTTTTTAAATATGGTATAAAGTAGATATTTTCAACTTTTATAGAATAATCTTATAAAAGCTTTCCCTTATCCTATAATACTGATAATAAGATAAAAGAATGATAAATAAGCTGAACTCAATAAGATTAAAGAAGGCACTCTAGCATGTTTTTTTTGCACCTTTATTGCAAAAAAGAAGATTTTCTTCCTTTGACAACCTGGATTTTTCTATCCAGTTTAGGTGTATTCTTGACGAACAACCTAGAAACGCGTGCTTATTTAATCAAACAATCGCACACCAATAATGTCATTAAAACGAATAGATTTGATTTACATCATAAGTGTGATCAGGTGAATGTTACCACAACTGAAAACAAAAAACTTGTAATACTCCATACAGAATCTATTTTTATCAGGACCTTTCAAAAAATCCTAACATTGGATTTCTTTTTAATAAAGATTCCGGCTGTTGACACACGATTTCGTAACGTTAAAACACAATATTTCTCAAATAAACGCGCTCCTCCCAATGAACACACTTAATTCTCTTCCTTGAATATAAAAACGATCATCTTATTTTAATTGTGCTTTTAACTTTGAATAACTGTTAGATTGCCTATTTACGGAATATATCATGCGTACACCTGGTTGGTTAACTACCCTTTATTGTTTTATTCTTTTAAGCAGCATTTATGTTGCCTTACCCAATTTATTTTCACACGAACAAGTTAACAACTCGAAATTTTTACCCAATACCCGTGTGGCACTTGGTCTTGATCTTCAAGGAGGCTCTTCTCTTCTGCTCGAGGTTGATAGCAAAACGTTAAAACGCGATCAATTACACATCGTTTTAAGCAATGTGCGCAATGTATTGCGTGAAAAACAAATCCGCACCTCAAGTGTGCGTATCGTTGAAGATAGCGTTATTGCCCTTATTTCTGACCCATCGCAAACTGAAAAAGCACTCTCTGCTTTGAAAACATTAATAACCCCCATACACAGTAGCTTTGGCACAACAGAACATAACATCACGATCAGTACTCAAAATGAAACTCTCCGCGTCACATTAACAGAAGCTGGTATAAAAGACCGTATAAGCAATGCTATTGAACAAAGCTTAGAAATCATCCGGCGCCGTATAGATCAAGTTGGTGTTTCAGAACCAGCCATCCAAAAGGTCGGAAATGACCGTATTATGGTCCAATTGCCTGGACTACAAGATCCAAAACAATTACGTGATCTTTTAGGAACAACTGCCAAAATGAGTTTTCATCTTGTTCCTTCTAACGTGGATCCCAATAATCCACCGATAGGTGTTTCAATTCTTCCTGGATATACTGATGAAACGCAACGCTATGCAATTTATGATCAAATTGCTTTAGATGGAAATGTCCTGAAAGATGCCCGTGCTGGTTTTGATCCACAATTGCCAGGACGTTCTATGATTTCATTTACTCTAGATTCGGCTGGTGCAAAAATATTTGCCGATATAACACGACAAAATATTAACCGTCCTTTTGCCATTGTTCTTGATAATAAGGTTTTAACCGCTCCTACCATCAATAGTGTTATTCCCAATGGACAAGGTCAAATTACAGGAAACTTTGACCCCAAAGAAGCCTCAACTCTGGCTGCTCTGCTCCGCGCTGGTTCCCTCCCCGCACCACTCACCGTCATTGAAGAAAGAACCGTAGGTCCAAATCTTGGTGCTGATGCCATCCAAATGGGGCTTTATACCGGCATAATTGGCTTTATTCTCGTTGCAATTTTTATTTTTCTTCTCTACCGCATTTGGGGACTCATTGCGAATATAGCACTAGCCCTCCATACGATTTTAACATTTGCTGCACTAAGTCTCCTTGGAGCTACGCTTACGCTGCCCGGTATTGCTGGTATTATCTTAGGCATCGGTATAGCCGTTGATGCCAATATTCTCATCAATGAACGTATTCGCGAAGAAAGTCGAAAAGGCGTGAGTGCTTTTGCAGCTCTAGATCGTGGATTTAAACAAGCTTTTGCAACCATTGTTGATGCAAATGTTACAGCCATTATAGCCACTGTTTTACTATTTTGGTTTGGCACAGGCCCAGTTCGTGGTTTTGCTGTAACAATGTTGCTTGGTATTATCATCTCCATGTTTACAAATATCACCATTGTGCGCATCATCATGATTTGGATCGTTCGTAAATGGAAAATTAAAAAACTGCATATTCATTCTGCTTTCAACATCATGCCACAAAACACAACTTTCCACTTTATGAAAGCACGTTTCATTGGTATTGGCGTCTCAATTGTTTTATCAATAGCTTCAGTTTTTCTCTTTTTTAAGCCTGGCTTAAATTTCGGAATTGATTTCATTGGCGGCAGCCAAATGAGTATTACCACGAAAGGACCAGCAGATCTAGCAACCCTGCGTTCCAAGCTTTCTACTCTTAATATTGGTGAAGTTACCTTGCAAAATATTGATAACGAAAATACCGTATTAATTCGCATGCAGAAACAAAGCGGTGGCGAAGCACAACAAACCACCGCCATTGATAAGGTCAAAACAGCTGTACAAAATATCTATCCCGATACCACATTCGATCAAATAGAAGTTGTTGGTCCAAAAATTTCAGGCGAGCTTGCCACAGCTGCTTTTACTGCTGTTATTCTTGCGGCTATTGCCATGTCTCTCTATATATGGTTACGCTTTGAGTGGTTCTTTGCCATTGGAGCCATTGTCACACTCATTCTAGACACCACAAAAATGATTGGCTTTTTTGCTTTATTTCAATTTGATTTTAATTTAACAGCCATTGCTGCGCTCTTAACAATTGTTGGATATTCTATAAATGATAAAGTTGTCGTCTATGATAGGATGCGCGAAAATATGCGTCTTTTTAAAAAAATGCCGTTGCGTGAGCTGATTGATCTGTCAATTAATCAGGTTCTTGTACGTTGTTTTTTTACATCAGCCACAACAATTCTTGCGATGCTCCCCATGGCGATATGGGGTGGAAGTGCTGTTCATAATTTTGCATTACCCATGGTCTTTGGGATTATTATTGCAACATCATCCTCTATCTTTATTGCTGCTCCTATTTTGCTCCTGCTAGGAAATTGGTGGCGTGAGCGAAATAATCGTGCAAATATCAAAGTGAAATAAAAATGCCCTTTAATGCGTATGGTACATCTCGCCTCTCTTCTCATAGAAATATAGTCGTTTTCATTCATTCGCTTTTTGATCAAGAGTAGTAAATAATCCATGCTCCACGACACACCACTTATCACAACTATTGTTGCAGGCTTATGTTTAGCATTTCTCTTGGGAATGATTGCTAGCCGTTTACGTATTTCACCCCTTGTAGGCTATTTGTTAGCTGGTGTTATTGTGGGACCCAATACAGGCGGATTTAAAATAGATTCCGTCATCATTAATCAACTTGCTGAAATTGGTATTATTTTGTTGATGTTTGGTGTTGGGCTCCACTTTTCATTAAAAGACCTTTTATCTGTCAAAGCTATTGCTGTCCCCGCTGCTATTGCACAAATGGCATTTTCTACTTTTCTAGGTTTGTGCCTTGGTCTGATTATGGGATGGGGCTTTAGTGGTAGTTTGATCTTCGGTCTTGCTTTATCCATAGCAAGTACCGTTATCCTGCTACGTGCTTTGCAAGAGCGTCATCTTATTGAAACAGAAAAAGGACGCATTGCCGTTGGATGGTTGATTATTGAGGATTTAGCAATGGTCCTTATACTTGTCCTCATCCCTTCCTTGGCAAGTGCCCTCAGCAATACAAAAAAAGAAGCGTTGGATCCTCTTGTTCAATGGTTAGATTTAAGTATTTGGGGTATTTTTGGTCTCACCATCCTGAAAGTGATTGTATTTATCGCACTTATGCTTGTCATTGGGCGACGCGTTATCCCATGGCTTTTAAAAATGAGCGCACAATCGGGATCACGTGAATTATTTCGTCTTAGCGTCTTTGCTATTGCATTAGGAGTAGCTTTCGGAGCCGCTCATTTATTTGGAGTTTCTCTTTCTCTTGGTGCTTTTTTTGCTGGTATGGTCATGAGCGAATCAGAATTAAGCCACCGTGCTGCGGAAGAATCTTTACCACTGCGCGATGCTTTTTCTGTTCTCTTTTTTGTTTCTGTAGGTATGTTATTTGACCCAGAGAAACTCTTGACTCATTTTTTCCCACTCTTAGCAACCTTATTCATTATCGTAATCGGAAAATCTGCTGTTACCTTTTTCATCGTTAAGGCTTTTCGCTATTCTAATGCAACAGCTTTGACTATTTCTGCAAGCCTTGCCCAAATCGGAGAATTTTCCTTTATCCTTGCTGGTTTAAGTTTAAGCTTAGGACTTTTAAACAATGACGCTCATGATTTAATTCTTGGAGGAGCAATTTTTTCTATTTTGCTCAACCCTCTTGTTTTCATTGCCTGTAATAAAATTAAAAAACGTCTAGAAAAAAATTCTGTATCCTCACAAAATACCCAAACAATTATTGATATTGATCCACAAGATCCTGACCAAGATTTTTTACCGATGACCTTAAAAAATAACCATATCGTAATTATTGGCTATGGTCGTATCGGTAAGTATGTTGCATTATCTTTAATGAATAGAGGTGAACCTATAGTGATCGTAGAAGAATCAAAACGCCTCTCTGATAAAGCGATTGCAGATGGCTTTGAGGCTATTTGTGGCAATATCATTCAACAAGAAATAATAAACGCAGCAAATATAAATAATGCACATAAAGTTGTTATTACAATGCGAAGTACCATTGAAGTAGGAGAATGTATCGTGAATATCCGTGATATGAAGAAAGATATCCAGATAATCACACATGCATTATCCGATACAGAAACAACATATCTCATTGATTTAGGTGCTGATGTTGTAGTAACAGATGATGAAGAAATTGCCAATGGCATTATAGAGTATATAACAGAACGAAGATCTGTAAGGAATATGCTCAATCATGAAAATTTACAGAAAACATAAAATGGATACAGAATCGTGAAAATAAAGCAATTTATATGGCCATTGATTGGTATCTTAGCAATGCTGGTATCTATTCGAATTCTTTACATGAAGCTCTCTGCCATTTCATTTGGAGATGTATTGGAGCGTTTGAACAATTTAAATGCACAGCACTGGTTATTAGCCTGTTTATGTTCTCTCCTAGCTTATGCTGCTCTTGCTGGATATGATCGAATTGCCTTGCAACATCTAGGCCATAAAATTTCTTGGATTTTTATCGCTATATGTTCATTTACAACCTACGCTCTTTCACACAATATCGGTGCTTCAGTTTTTTCTGGTGCCGTTGTACGCTATCGCGCCTATAAAATGAAAGGATTAAACGGAACAGAAATCGCAATATTAGTAGGTTTTTGCTCTTTTACTTTTGTAATCGGCACAATCTTGCTTTTGGGAATCGTTTTGGTGCTGCAACCCGAAATTATCACCCTCATTCATAAAGAACTTCCTGAATGGCTCGGAACAACGGCTGGAGCAATTTTACTCAGCTGTATAGCACTTTATACGTTTGGCAGCTGGCTTCAGTTAAAACCCTTACGCTTAGGTAAGAAAATTCAACTTTCCTATCCACGGCTGAAAATTGTTATTCAACAGCTTCTCATTAGCCCTCTAGAGCTTTTAGGAGCAGCAGGAATTATATATGCTGTTCTCCCACATAACGCAGATATTCATTTTATCTCTGTTCTTGGTGTTTTTCTAGCATCTTTTACGATAACTCTTCTCTCTAATGCTCCAGCAGGAGGAGTAGGAGTTCTTGAAGCTCTCTTCATAACAGGCATGCCCAATATAAATCCAACTGATGTTATTGCAGCGCTTATTGTCTTTAGAATGTTTTATTTGATTATACCGCTCATCCTTTCATTATTTGTGGTCGTCATTTTTGAGGCGCGACAATATTGGAAAAGAGCCCCCAAAACACCACCGGAATAAATAAAAGGCTATCAATGACTTCTTTTTTGTGTACCTATAAAAGAACAAAACACCACCGTGTTGCCAGTTTACATATCTTTTTTAAGAAACCTCTCTCAACGCTCTTCTCCATTACACAACAATACCCGTAAATGGTATAATAGTAAAGCTATTGTTGCACCATCAACTTTATACTTAATAAAAGATCAAGCCTGCACCATTATACTATTTTTCCAATGTTATGATAACTTTTAGCACTTAAGAACATTAATAAGAATTATTTTTATGCTTTTCTTCAATAGTCTTTATCCACACGTTAATCCCATTTATAATCCCATTTATGATGTACAAATGAAGTTTATGATAGTAAAGTTTTTTCAAACAAAGAATAATCAATTCTTTATAAATCAATATATTATAATGAATCTAAGTAGCTTTCTTAATATTTATATTTTTAGAGGTTTAGCTAACGGAAAGGCAGCATAGCGTAACCACACAGCTTAATATTTTAAAACTTTAAGCCTCATTAAAGTTTATTGTCTTTCGTTTAACAGGTATTAGCTTTAAACAATTAAACTGATATAATTTTATTCCTTGTATGTCCAGCTAAATACTTCATTTTATCTTTATTTACCCTCTTGGAATACTGATGATTATTACAGAAGTTTTTTGTTTAAGCGGGAGAGTTATCAAAAAATATCCACGCTGCTGACACAACTAAAGTGTAAAGTTGCTTCTTTCTTTAAACAATATGCTAAAAATCCAAAAAAATTTTAATCAATTTATATTAAAAGAAGTGAAAACTGTTGATTTCTATACTCCTTTAAATAAAACAATTGTCGGTAAGAAGCTTCTCCTTACCAATTGCAACTTAAAAAAAAGAAACAATACGCATTAAAAAATCTTTAAATGTCCTTTGAAAGTTCTTTGAGACCCCTAAAAAGTACAAAAACCGATGACTAAGCTATATCAACAATCTTTTTTTAAACAAACAGATATGGGGAAATCCTACTGCCCAATTTTATTTAGCAACTCGTACCTTAAAAAAATTACCCAATCAATAAGTTATTTACGGTATAAAATAAAATGGTGGGTGATGAGGGGATCGAACCCACGACCCGCTGATTAAGAGTCAGCTGCTCTACCGACTGAGCTAATCACCCATAAGCTTCTCAAAAGACGAGAATGAGCGTTTCTATAACGCTCCTAAGGATAGATGTCCAGATGTTTTGTTGTTTGTTATATAAACTCATTGTCTGTAAGGTTAAAAATATGATATTCACCACTTGATCTTATATAAAAATAAACCCATTATAAGAAGCTTTATAAATAAATGTTCTGATTGTTATACAGAACCTATAGTTAGAGGATTATCGAGCATAATGCCCGAGCGAAAATTAGAGGAACCTTCTTGTGGTTGTAAGCGGGATGGGGCATCGTTTTGTTTTATCAACAATCACATGCATTCAAGCAATATTGTGCTGTTTTTTTCTTTGAATATAAGTTTTTTACATTCAATGTTCATGATCCAATATACGAATAAAAGCCTATGAATTTTTTTTGTCAATCGCGCGCTTTTAAGCTTCTAAAAGGTAAGGAATGATGGAATGGATCACTGATCCCCATGCGTGGTTTGGTTTGATCACGCTGGTTTTTCTCGAAATTGTTTTAGGAATAGATAACCTTATCTTTATTGCAATTTTAGCTGAAAAATTGCCACTGCATTTGCGTGACCGCGCACGCTTTATAGGTCTTACTTTAGCATTAATTATGCGGCTTTTCCTTCTTACCGTTATTGGATGGGTTATGAGACTCGATAGGGTAATTCTTTCACTTTCATCTTTTGTATTTAGTTGGCATAGCTTTATTTTAATCGGTGGTGGAGCCTTTTTGCTCGCAAAGGGAACGCTAGAATTACATGAAAGGTTAGAAGGAGTATCACATGAAAGAAAAACAGGTGTTGGTTATGCTGTTTTTTGGCAAGTAATCGTCCAAGTCGTGGTGCTGGATGCCGTTTTTTCACTAGACAGTATTATTACCGCAACAGGTATGATTGCAAAAGAGCAGGCAGCAGTTATGTATATCGCAGTCATAGCTGCTATGGGAGTAATGATGTGCGGATCTGGTGCTCTTATGCGTTTTATTAATCGTCATCCCACTATTGTAATCCTTTGTCTTGGTTTTTTGATGATGATTGGTTTTACTCTCATTGTTGAAGGATTTGGTTTTCATATTCCAAAAGGGTATTTGTATGCTGCTATTGGTTTTTCTGTTCTCATCGAAGCTTTTAATCAAATTGGACGTCGTAACCGTGAAAAAATGATTAAAACGAATGATCTACGCAGTAGAACAGCTGATGCTGTTTTGAGGCTCTTAGGAGGAGGAAGCAAAGATAATCACCTTGCTGAGACTGTAGATGTTATTGCTGAACAGGCCGCAGCTTCTGAGTTGTTTAGACCAGAAGAAAAGGAAATGATTCGTGGTGTTCTCGATTTAGCTGATCGCCCTGTTCGCTCTATCATGTCGCCGCGTAATGAGATTGAGTGGTTAGATTTAAATGCTGATGAAAATGAAATGCGTGAAGAATTACAAAAGTTTAAACATAGCCGCTTAATTCTTGCGCGTGAAAAAGTGGATGAATTTGTTGGCGTTGCATTGACAAAAGATCTTCTTTTGAATTTGGCTGAGGGAAAAAAGATTAATTGGAAAAAAGCTATGCGAGAACCCCTCGTTGTTCATGAAAACACAAGTGTTTTACGATTGATGGAGCAATTACGTCATTCTTCGATTCAGCTTGCAATTATTGTTGATGAGCATGGATCTTTTGAAGGAATTGCAACACCAACCGATATTCTTGAAGCTATTGCAGGAGACTTTCCTGATGACGATGAAGAACTCATGATCGCAGAACAACTTGAAAATGGCAGTCTTCTTGTTGAGGGATACGCTGATATCCGCCGTTTAAGTGGTTATCTTGGGCGTAACCTTGTGGATGAAGCAGATCGTTATACGACTCTGGCAGGCTTTATGCTTTGGCAGTTTGGTCATTTACCAAATGAGGGAGAAAGTTTTGAAACTGACGGTTTACACTTTAAAGTGATTGAAATGGAACGCAGAAACATATCTAAAATCCTTATTTCTCCGCTTGTATCACCAGAAAAAAGCTAATTCTTTTTATAAGAAAAATGAATAAAAAGATTTTTTTATGATTAAAAATTGAAAAGAATAAGCAGTTGATAACTCAATTGCATTTCATTATTTTTATATTTTTTAAAGCGTAAAATAATGACATACAAAAGTTATATTATCAATGAACTTTCCATTATAAAAAATTTTCATTGATGATTGACGAAAAGCTGGAAGAGAGAAAATGGTGCAAAATTATTTGTCAATGGTCATTAATCTCAAAACAATGAATATATACAACATATTGATTTATAATAATTTTTTATTATGATATTACCTTCACATCAAGAAAGCCTCTTTCAAACATCAGATTTCCGCCAATGGATAAAACTCAACCATTGTTGAATTCACTCAACTGATGATGGCAGCTTTAAAACAGACTCTGGCTCCTATAATCTTTTTAGATCTTCTTGATATTTCTTAAGGAGCTATTCCTTATCTTTTGTTTCGATAAATGTAGCTATTTTTTTTCCTTCCAAGAATGAAACTCCACCTCTCTGGAAAACCCTTATTAAGAACTTTGTTTTTCTTCTAGATGACTCATATTTTTTGCTACTTTTTTAATTAAAGCGTAGCTGAGCTACTTAGATTTCACTACTTCTTTGGCTAAAGCCAATGCACGTTCCAGATGAATCTGTTGGGTGTTTTCATCAAAGCCTAAATGATCCTCTGCACTGAAACTTTGATAATAAGATTGTAAGGGTGCAACATCACCCAATAAAGCCACTGCACCAATATGAAGTAAGCTATAATCTGCATCATCTACCTTGATAACCTTATGTGCCTCCAACTTCACTCTTTCGCCAAAGTGGTACTCCATATCTGGAATAAAAGCATTTATGAAGATCTATTTTTTCCATCGCCCATTTCAAGATATAATCAAGCTTAATTCCAACTAATCTGCATATATTTCTTCTTCACAAACTCTCAATCCCTTTTTATCAAAATCAAGTTGTAGATCTTGTAAGTGCTGGTAATTGATAGGGATCAATTACCATGCAGGCAGCAGCTAAAATACCAGTACTAATCGAAACTCCAACATCAAATTGCGAATAATCTTTGATAATTGCGTCATTATAAAGAATTTGTACTTCACAATCTGGTAGTTGATAACGTGCGGAATAATTATCTACCTCTTTAATTTTTTCAACAGACCAATCAAGATTTTTGAAGAACACTGTTGCACTCTCCATGATTAAAAAGTTCTTTGCTCTACCTCAAAAGAGGTTGTATCCATATCAAAGTCAAAAGCGAAGCAGATTTTTGCAAACAAAAGTGATAACGCCGTGTACGAGAAGAATCTTATCAATAAGGTCTTTGGTGATTTCTTTTGCAACGTCTAAACGAGATGGAATCTTAATTCATAAAAAAATATAATAAAGTCAATAGATTGTGTGCAATTATTTTATATAAATCCCATTTAAAATCTACACTTTTATACGTGATTTAATTAACCATTTTTCATAAACAATTACCATGTATGGATAGACCATAAAAAGCAAATCATGATGCAAATGTTATAACGCATGTAAACATTCAAATGAAGTGAAACGCAGCTATCATTTATAACAGTTCATAAATTTTATGATACGTTTTTATCACACACAAATCGCATTATTAAAAACGTAATTGTTTGAAATAATCGATAATATAAATTGCATGCGTTTAAAAAATGGTATGGGGTTTACTCTTTTTTTGAGCTAAACCTTAAAAGAAACAGTCATTTGAAACTATCATAGAATAGGTTTTAATTCATTAAGGACACATAAAAGGATTTAAATACAAGTCGATTTTAAAGCGCTGCTTACTAAAAAGTTAGTCAATAATAAGCAGACATTATATAGATACTATCATCACAGCAGGTAATGAAATTAATAATGTTATGTCTTAGAAGTCAAAAGATTTTTAATGATATAACGCAGGCAAACAAGCAAAAAACGTTTTAAAAGTTACAGTTTAAAAATACGAAACCAAATGAAGTCCCCTCAAATTTGAGGATACTTATTAAGACAAAGATAAGTAGATAAATTTCAAAAGGATTGCAATCATATTACAAAGGCATGGGGTTTTACTCAATTTTGAGTCAAAAGCGACAATATTAAAGACTGCTCTATTCTAAAGTTAACGAGCTCGAATTTGAACTGATTAATTTTGCCAGCCCAAATATGGACCGGCTTATTTGCAGAGAAGTTACGTTTAAATGCAAAGTGAAAATACGCTTATGAGAACCTCACTAAATGAAAGTTTAAACGTTTAGAGACATAAAATGATATCTCTATAAAAACCTTTGAAACCTAGGTTTTATAACAGTTTAAAAGCCTTAGATTTTATAAAAAGTGGTTGTTTATTGTCTTCTGAAAAGCTGCTTTTAAAAACCAATGTTCGTAAATGTAAACAACGGATTTTGTTACAAATATTCACTTAATACGCACTTTCTCTTGATTGTCTTAATATGAACCTACCAAACGTTTTAAAAGAGACATTTTGATAATGTACTTTGTGTCAAATGACAACTTCAAAAATGAGAGCGTTATTCTTAATAAGTTTTATAGCCATACAAAAGTGTTTATAGGTTCTGTAATTCAAATGAGTGATTAAATATTATACCTATCATTTACGTTCCCATTGATCAGTTTTAATCAATAGAATAGAGCGTTTGCAATATGATACGTTTTGTATATATGCATTCATTATTGATTTCTTTTGTATGATCTGTAGTACCTCTATTTAAAAGCAGCGTCATATCAATTGGCACAGCTTTCTTTTATGATGCGTTTTAACCATCAAAGAAGCACCCTCCACGTCTGTCATTTATTCTGTTTATCAATCTTGATAACATCATCACTTTCATAAACCTCACAATTTATGGGAACCGAATATAAATCGCTATGTCTTTTTATTCTTGCATTGCCATATACATTACCTCTAATCACGATATAATCAGGAGATCTTGGCATTGCCATAAACAGAACCGTAGACCTTAGTATGACACCCCACGCTAGCATTGCCGTAAACCTTGCCTAACAACCGCATGATCATAAACCGCGGCAGTGTTATGAATACGTGCTCTACCGGATAATTTTTCATTCCCATAAACCCGCGCATAATGATAAACTCATACGTTATAAGAAAGATGAGCATTGTCATAAACATGAACACCAAAATACACATGGGTTTTATCACATATAAGGGTATTGCCATTACACATAGCCACCAATGGCAGCATTGCCATAGCCCCTTATATTTTTATAAACACAACCAGATTTTACAACACAGACATTATCAGCAACCCAGCAATTACCATCATGAGAGAGATTGCTTTCATTTTCAATAAAAGCATCTAGATCGCCTTTTTTACATCACCAAAATCGTTTAAAGTACGAATGCGATATAAGATATATGACCAGTCACGAAATCTATTTGATTGGTCAATTCATATTTTGGGATGATTTTTTCTTATTAACAGGAGCGGTTTCATTTGCAATGGAAAAAATAACGGAGGTGTTTTTGTGATATAGTTGTCATATTCAAGCTAATAATAACATATTCATTACCTAGGAGAATACCAACTCCTACACCTGCATAAAGCGAAGAAATAATCCGCCCATTATGGCTATGCTGCATGACCATAATAGAACCTAAAACCATCATTCACCAACAGCAAAACGGATCAAAAGGACTAAGTGTTAACGCCATGGAAATAATTAAGTGCACTCATTACTATAGCTGCACAAGATAGTATGCGAGGAGCAAAAGATATAATCCCAATTACTGCCAAACGTAAAGAATATACTCCCAACTAAATAACCACCATAATTAGCGTTCGGGATATAAGAAAGTTGATTAAAGCTAAACAATCCCTCATCCAACATAACTGGCAATATTGGTGTATAGAGAAATTACCAGATACCCATATCAAAACCATATCGAATACAGTATTTTGAAACAATTCAAACCTTGACGGTTGTCTTTCCCCCTTATTACTCCTTTAACTGGTGATATTCCTCATCTGCGTTCCATATCACCATAACAGCCTTTAACTCCCAAAATAGAAAAAAAGCAAATTTAGCTATTTATTTTAATGCTCAAAACAATATATTTAGCGATCTACTATCAACATCGCCAGATCAGTTGTACAATAACATATTGAATTAATATGTATTTTTATATTATAAATATTTATAGTTAAATTGAAAGCACATTTAGATAATCTTGCTTTTTTATCTCGATGTTCAAAATGACTAAGCGAAAAATTATATACGCAACTGTAAAATTTTACTTCTCTTAAAATCATTCACTTATTCGCTAAAAACTTAATGAACAACTCAAATAACCATTTTCATAAAGAGGAAATCTGCTTCTTTTTGGAGAATGTTGTTATTTAGGATGATATGAAATTGAAAAATTTGGTGCACCCGACAGAATTCGAATCTGTGACCTCTGCCTTCGGAGGGCAGCGCTCTATCCAGCTGAGCTACGGGTGCTTAAAACCGATTATTAAAACCAGTTGTGATCTTTTAACTAATCATCCTTTTAGCTTCAATGCTAAATTACCATTCTAATAAAAAAATTACTTATTTGTAAATTATCTAACTACGCACCTCTTTTATTTTCCTACAATGATACTTCATCTCGAAAGAGTTTCTCTTTTTGTCTTCAACACTCGTTTTATTATTAAAAGAGCTTTTATTACAACTTCAAAACTTTCAAAAAATAAGTTACAATATAAACTGTAAGTATCAGGATAATTTCTAAATGATTACATTACCAAGTCGCTTTCATTTTGTTTCCGCAGAAACTGAGGAAGCTCTCAAAGCTACCCATAAATTAATTTCCGTTTATGGTCATTCTTCTCTGGAAGAAACTGATATTGTTGTTGCAATCGGTGGTGATGGGACAATGTTACAAACCGTACGGGACGTCATGAATACAGGCAAACCCATTTATGGTATGAATCAAGGTTCTGTAGGATTTCTTATGAATGAATTTCATGAAAAAAAATTACCTAATCGTATTGCTGTCGCTCACAGAAAAGAAATCCATCCCCTGCGCATGATTGCAAAAGCTGAATGTCAAGAATCTATTGAAGCTCTTGCAATTAATGAAGTATCTCTCTTTCGACAATCTTATCAAGCAGCAAAAATTCGTATCACCATTGATAACAACGTGCGCATGGAACAATTAAATTGTGATGGTGTCCTCGTCGCTACACCAGCAGGATCAACCGCTTATAATTTATCAGCACAAGGACCTATTTTACCCCTTATGGCCCCCCTTATGGCTCTTACTCCCGTTAGTCCTTTTCGTCCTCGACGTTGGCATGGAGCATTGCTTCCTAATACAGTAACAGTGCGCTTTGATATGCTTGAACCTGACAAACGCCCTGTTAACGCTGCTGCTGATAATGTTGAAGTTAAATCTGTCCATTCAGTTACTATTTCAATGGCAACAGAAGTAACAGCTTCAATCCTTTTTGACTCAAATCATTCATGGGATGAACGCATTTTATCAGAACAATTTCGCTATTAATGATTGTATTGTGCGTTTTATGTGTATATGGTTGTTATAGTTAGTTTTTTTGTGAAAGCATCTTAAAACTCTTTAAGAGTGGGGGATATTGGTTATACTCATCATTTAGATAGCAAAATTAAAATCACAGAGCAATTGATAAAAAAATGATACCATCTTTAAACAGTTTTGATGATTTAGGTCTTTCCGCAAAGGTTGTTAACGCTGTAAAATCAGCGGGATATACAACTCCAACACCTATTCAAAGTGAAACAATTCCTCACGTCCTTCAAAGAAAAGACGTTCTAGGAATCGCTCAAACGGGAACGGGTAAAACCGCCTCTTTCGTATTGCCTATGCTCACTCTCCTTGAAAAAGGTCGTGCAAGAGCACGAATGCCCCGTACGCTCATCTTAGAACCAACAAGAGAAATTGCAGCTC
The DNA here is from genome assembly GCF_042196825.1 of Bartonella sp. AC10YNML. Classification (NCBI taxonomy): domain Bacteria; kingdom Pseudomonadati; phylum Pseudomonadota; class Alphaproteobacteria; order Hyphomicrobiales; family Bartonellaceae; genus Bartonella; species Bartonella sp. AC10YNML. Next base: position 25,512 of record NZ_JBHIRA010000008.1, read on the forward strand.
AAGTTGAAGAAAATTTCGATAAATACGGAATAAATCATCGTTTAAATGTTGCTCTTTTGATTGGTGGGGTATCTTTTGAACTCCAAGATCGCAAACTTGAACGAGGAGCTGATGTTCTTATAGCAACACCAGGGCGCCTTCTTGATCATTTCGAGCGCGGTAAATTGCTCCTGATGGGCGTTGAAATCCTTGTTATTGATGAAGCTGATCGCATGTTGGACATGGGCTTTATTCCTGATATCGAACGCATCTGTAAACTAACACCTTTTACACGTCAAACTTTGTTCTTTTCTGCAACAATGGCACCAGAAATTACAAAACTAACGAAACAATTTTTACATTCTCCAGTATCTGTTGAAGTTACAAAAGCTTCCTCAACAGCAACCACAATTACACAACGGCTTGTTAAATCTGGAAATAAATCATGGGACAAAAGAGCAGTTTTACGAGAACTTATCCAAAATGAAGGTGCCGAGCTTCAAAATGCTATTATTTTCTGTAATCGCAAGAGGGATATCTCTGAACTTCTTAGATCACTCATTAAACATAACTTTAATGTAGGTGCATTGCATGGGGATATGGACCAATATTCACGTATGAACACCCTAGCCGATTTTAAAAATAATAAACTTACACTTCTGGTTGCTTCTGATGTTGCAGCCCGTGGTCTCGATATTCCAGCCGTAAGCCACGTATTTAACTATGATGTTCCTACACATGCTGAAGACTATATCCATCGAATTGGTCGTACAGGGCGTGCAAATCGTAGCGGAAAAGCTTTTACAATTGTCACAAAAGCTGATCAAAAATATATCAATGCCATTGAGGAAATGAGTAATGAAAAAATTGAATGGCTCAATGGAGATCTCTCAACTTTAATAGCCGATGATCAAACAGAAGATATTGTTGTAAAGAAAAAATCATCAAAATCATCAAAGAAAACTGCTCCAAAAGAGCCTGTTGCTCACACTAAAAAATCTGTAGAAGAGAATAAAACAGAATATATCAAAAATGCAAATAATAAGGAGAAGCCATCTGAGCAACAACGCTCACGAAAAAATAAGAATTACACGCCCCTTGGATTTGGTGATGATATTCCTGCATTCATGCTCATAAAAACGCGTAGATAGACTCGCCCTTTACTCTCTGTAAGCATAAAGTAAATAAAAGATGCCTTTTAAAAGTTTTTCTTATTTCTTAGAGAGCCTTTCTATTACCTTTTCACGCCCTAAAAGCTGCAAAAGCTTTCCCATTTCAGGTCCATGATCCATGCCCGTAAGTGCTTGACGTAATGGCATAAATAAAGACTTTCCTTTCCGACCTGTTTTTTCTTTTAATGCTGTTGTCCAAATTTTCCAACTTTCCTCATTCAAAGCACCTTCAGGTAAGAAATCGAGTGATTGACGCACAAATGCACGATCCTCTAGTGCTACTGTATCAAAATTTTGTTCATCATGAATGATTTTCCACCACAAAACAGCATCTTTGACTTTATCAATATTGCGTCTTATCGCGTTCCAGAAATATTCCGCCTTATCTCCCTCAATAGAAAGTTTTTTAAGTCGTATTTGAACTTCTTCATAGGTTAGTTCATGGACAAGATGACTATTCAAAGAAAGAAGATCAGCAATATCAAATTTTGCAACGGATCTTGACGTATCTTGTAAATTAAAATGTTCTAAAAGCGTAGCTTGATTGGGATAGGGATGCACATTTTGCGATGTCCCAATCAAAACGGCAAGGCATTGAACAGCTATAGATTCAAATCCTTCTTCCCGTAGAGAACGAATAGAAAGATCATTATTACGTTTTGAAAATCCTTTTCCTAAAACTGTCGCCAATAAATTGGTATGAGCAAAAACCGGTAATTCTGCATTAAGAGCTTTAAAAAGAGCAATTTGAGCGCCTGTATTTGTAATATGATCATCCCCGCGAATAATATGCGTAATAGCCATATCTACATCATCAACAATAGACGGCAATGTATAAAGATAGCTTCCATCTTTACGAATAAGAACAGGATCTGAAAGAGAAGCCAAATCAATCGTCTGCTTCCCCTTTATCGCATCATTCCAGCAAACTTCTGTTCGCTTTGTTTGCAAAGGATCACTTTCAAAATTAGGAAGAAGAAAACGCCAATGGGGTTTACGACCTTGAGATTCAAAGCTTTTTTTCTCTTCTGCCGTCAATTTTAATGCTGCACGGTTATAAATAGGAGGCAATTTGCGTGAAAGCTGAATTTTACGACGCCGCTCTAATTCTTCTGCAGTCTCATAACAGGGATAAAGAAGCCCGCGTTGTTTGAGAATTTCCGCAACTTCATCATATCGATTAAATCGCTTAGATTGGTAATAAATTGAATCTGGTTGAATACCAAGCCATTCAAGGTCAACAGCAATAGCATCAATATATTCTTGTTTAGAACGTTCAACATCTGTATCATCATAGCGCAAAATAAATTCTCCTTTATGCGCTTGCGCATAAAGCCAATTGAAAAGTGCAATACGGATATTGCCAATATGAATATAACCTGTTGGAGAGGGAGCAAAACGAACTTTAACCATAAAATAATACTCAATTTTTATCGCGAAAATGATTGACTATGGGATAGCGACGATCGCGTCCAAAACTCTTGTAACTGATTTTTACACCGGGTGCAGATTGTCGTCTTTTATATTCGGCACCATAAAGAAGCTGTTCAACTTTCTCAACAGTTTCCCGTGAATGCCCACGTTTAATAATATCACAAATACTCATGTCATTTTCTACAAGAGACTGTAATATATCATCTAAAATAGGATAAGGGGGAAGGGAATCTTCATCTTTTTGATTTTCTCGCAGCTCTGCAGAAGGCGCTTTTTCTATAATATTGGATGAAATAACAATTCCTTCTGGTCCTCTCAAATTGTGCAAGTAATTTTTATTGCGCCATTCAGCTAATGCGTAAACCTGCATTTTATAAATATCTTTAAGAGGATTAAATCCGCCATTCATATCCCCATATAGTGTTGCATATCCTACAGCCATTTCTGACTTATTGCCTGTCGTTACCACCATTGATCCGAATTTATTCGAAAGAGCCATCAAAAGTGTACCGCGTATGCGACTTTGAAGATTTTCTTCTGTTACATCAGAGGGTAAGCCAAAAAAAACAGGTGCCATTGTCTTTAAAAAAGCCTCAACAGGTTGTGCAATCGGTATGATTTCATAATGACATCCTAAAAGATCAGTACATTTTTTGGCATCTTTCAATGATTCTTGCGAAGTGAAATGATAGGGCATCATAATGGTGCGAACCCTCTCAGCACCAAGAGCATCCACCGCCATTGCCGCACACAGGGCTGAATCAATTCCTCCTGAAAGACCAAGAATAACATCCTTAAAGCCGTTTTTATTAACGTAATCTTTCAAGCCTAAAACACAAGCTTGATAATCGGCTGCTAATCCATTGAGAAGATTTTCATTAGGACCTGAAACACAGTTCCATCCCGTCGTTGTTCGTTGCCAATGGCTCAAAGCAATCTGCCTTTCAAAGTGTTTCATTTGAAACACTTTTTTGCCTTGCCCATTCAAGGCAAAAGACCCGCCATCAAAAACGAGCTCATCTTGACCACCAACTTGATTAGCATAAATAATTGGTACCCCAGATCGTAGAGCTTGCGTATGAACAACATCTATACGTTTTAAAGTTTTATTACGATAGTAGGGAGATCCGTTAAGGACGAGAATAATTTCCGCTCCTTTATCTTTAAGCTCTGTACTCAGAGAGAAATCATTCCATAGATCCTCACAAATGACTATTCCTAATTTGATTCCATGATAAACAATAGGCTCAGGACGTGGACCTGAAGAAAACAAACGCTTTTCATCAAATTCGGCATAATTAGGTAAATCAAACTTTAAGCTTTCAGCAATAACTCGCCCTTCATCAAGAAGCATGAGACCGTTATAAACATTGCCATTACGCCTTAATGGAAGACCAATGACAATTCCTGGTCCGCCTACGGTTATTTTTGCTAAATTTCCAACAGCCTCTTCACATGTTTTTGTAAAAGCAGATTTTAGAACAAGATCTTCTGGTGGATAAGCGCTTATAAAAAGCTCCGATAATAAAACAAGGTCAGCTCCCTCTTCTTTAGCCTTTTGATGTGCCATAACAGCTAGAGAAAAATTCCCCTCAATATCACCGACAATAGGATTTAATTGGGCAATTGCTACCCGAAAATCATTTTTCATAAGTCTTTTTATCACTTCATCAGTTTGGCAACCACAACTTTATTTTTAATCATCAGAAACATCGCTTTTTTTTAAATTCTCTTCTGTCATATGATCTAAAATATTAGGTAAACTTTTGCTATCCACCAGTGGCAATTGCTAACGGGTCAGTGGCACGATTTTTTTTAAGGAGTTCCGCAACAAGAAACGCCAATTCTAACGATTGATCTGCATTTAATCGTGGATCACATTGCGTATGATAACGATCAGACAAATCGTCCACAGAAATAGCATGTGCCCCACCGGTGCATTCAGTGACATCACGACCTGTCATCTCAATATGAATGCCTCCTGGATAAGTTCCCTCTCCATGATGCACAGCAAAAAAATTCTCGACTTCTTTTAAAACATAATCAAAGGGACGCGTTTTATAACCACTAACAGTAATTGTATTGCCATGCATTGGATCACATGACCATATAACCGCACGCTTCTCGCGTTCAACGGCGCGGATGAGTTTAGGTAGATAACTTTCAACCTTATCATAACCAAAGCGCGTAATAAGGGTAAGCCGACCTGGCTCGTTTTCAGGATTTAGAATATCAATTAATCTTAAAAGCTCATCAGGCTCAATGGAAGGGCCACACTTTAATCCTATAGGATTTTTGATACCACGACAATATTCAACGTGAGCATGGTCAATCTGACGTGTACGGTCTCCAATCCATAACATATGGCCAGATGTTGCATACCAATTTCCTGAAGTTGAATCAATTCGCGTCAAAGCCTCTTCATAACCAAGTAAAAGTGCTTCATGACTGGTATAAAAAGATGTTTCACGCAATGAAGAATGCGTTTTGGATGTAATCCCTATAGAACGCATAAAATCAATTGCTTCAGAAATACGCTCTGCCAATAATTCATAACGTTCCCCCTGCGGACTGTTAGAAACAAAACTCAACATCCATGTGTGAACATTTTCTAAATCAGCATAGCCACCTTGTGAAAAAGCACGCAAGAGATTAAGTGTTGCCGCAGATTGGCGATAAGCCATGGACATCCGTTGCGGATCCGGAATACGAGAATCGGCTCTAAATTCAATGCCATTAATAATATCCCCCCGATAAGCAGGAAGATCAATCCCTTCTTTACTTTCGATATCAGAAGAGCGTGGCTTTGCAAATTGACCAGCAATACGACCAATTTTAACAACAGGCTTAAAACTACCAAAGGTTAAAACAATCGCCATTTGCAAAAATACACGAAAAAAATCACGAATATTATCAGCTTCATGTTCTGCAAAGCTTTCGGCACAATCACCACCTTGCAATAAAAAAGCTTGGCCTTTCGCAACGGCTGCTAATTCATTTTTTAAATCACGTGCTTCACCGGCAAAAACTAAAGGAGGATAGCTTCTCAGTTTTCGTTCAACATTTTCTAACATAGACTTATCCGGATAAGTCGGAACTTGTTTAATTGGCCTTTCTCTCCAAGAGTCAGGCACCCATTCTTTTATCATTATACTCTCTCTAAAGACTAAACTTACAAAACTTACAGCTTGGCATATCAAAAACTTTTCACCAAAATATATGCTGTTTAACTTTCTATTTTCTTCCCATTTTCATATATATAACTTGGTTTATACATCGTTACCAATTCTTCTGCCATCGTTGGATGCACTGCCATCGTTTCATCAAAGATATCCTTCGTTAGCTTACCCTTGAGAGATATCCCTATAAGCTGTGCCATTTCACCAGCATTTTCCCCTAAAATATGAGCGCCCACAACAATACGGCTTTCACCATCAACAATGAGTTTCATAAGCATTTTCTCTGAAATACCAGAAAGAATATTACGCATAGGACGAAAAACTGTACGATAAATTTCAAGACGCTTATAACGCTTTACCGCCTCCTCTTCTGAAAGACCAACCGTTCCAATCTCTGGTTGAGAAAAAACTGCCGTTGTAATTAAATCATAATCAGGTGTTGTGGGAATATTCTCAAATGCTGTCTTAACAAAACACATTGCATCATGAATCGCAACGGGTGTTAATTGAATATGACCTGTTACATCACCAACAGCCCAAATATGGGGGATATTTGTTGTCATTTTCTCATCAACAACAACTGCACCAAATTCATTAACTTCTATACCTACTCTCTCAAGTCCTAAACCAGCAGTATTGGGCATCCGTCCCGTAGCTAACAGAACTTGGTCAGTGCTGATCGTTTGCCCATTTGATAAAACAATATCATAACAGTTTTCGGCAGCCTGTACTTTAGAAATTGTTATGCCATAGAGAATAGAAATCCCTTTTTCAATCATTGCATCGCTGAGCAATTGCCGCAAATCATGATCAAAATTACGAAGGATTAAATCACCGCGATGAAGGAGTATTGTTTTTACACCTAATTCATGAAAAATATTAGCAAATTCAACACCAATATACCCTCCACCAACAATCACTATTGATTTTGGGAGTTGATTAAGGTCAAAAATCTCATTAGAAGTAAGGCAAAATTCACCGCCTTCTATGGACGTATTTGGTGCAAGTTTTGCCCCTGTTGCAATCAAAATTTTTTCTGCACTTACCCGCTCACCCGTGGCAGAAAGCTCTAATGTGTGATCATCTATAAAAGTAGCACGACTTTCATAAATATGCACATTGTTATTTTCTAATCCCTTACGATACAGGCCTTCTAACCTTGATATTTCTTTATTTTTAGCTGCAACCAACTTTTCCCAGCTAAAAATTGGATCCGCATATTCCCACCCAAAACCAACACTTTTCTTAAATTCTCTTACATATTGTGATGCATAAACATAAAGTTTTTTGGGAACGCAACCACGAATAACACAAGTGCCCCCTATACGATATTCCTCTGCTATAGCTACCCGCTTACCAAGACCTCCAGCAAGCCGTGCTGCACGCACTCCACCAGAACCACTTCCAATAACAAATAAATCAAAATCAAAAGAACCCACGAACTAATCCTTCTCATATATCTACAAACAATAGGCTAAGATCATTTATTATCAAATAAAAGTCTTTTTTCTTTTGAAGAAGCATTTTAAGCAATATTCTTAAAGGGTTTATTCTTATTAAAATATTTAAAACGGCGGGAAAACCGCCGCTATTAAAAAAATCAGAAATTGCCCATTGTTGTCATAATATCAATCAAGCTATTTTTTATTTTCTGAAGATTCTGATTTTATAGGCATATTTGTAGGCATAGTAGAATTATTCAAATTAAGTGTTTCAGACATCTCTTTTTTCACATTTTCTACAAGATCCCGCATAAGAGCAGTACGCCATATATCAAATGCTGAATAAGAATCACGTGCAATATTGGGGACTTCTGTCAAAAACTTTTTACCGGTGTCAGAATTATAAAATGCTGTAATGGCATCAAGCTCTTTTTGAGTAAAATATTTTGCATACACATGAGCAATCTCTTTTTCTAGATCAGAGCGCCTTTTAACTAAAGCAAGCGCTTGTTTATCAACAATATCAGAAATAGCTGTTGCCAAATTCGGATCATCACTGATTAGTTCATTTTTGAAATCATGGACTGCATTTGGTAAAAAGCTATCAAATTGATCCGTTGCATGAATGGATCTGATCGCCTTTCGCGCTGAATCTAAATGTTGATCACTCACACCTTGTGCATAAACCATTCCAACATTCACAACAAAAATAGCAATTGCACTAAAATATACGACAAAACGCTGAAAAGAAAATATTACTTTCATTTAATGATTACCCCGATCGCTAATTATAATTTTAATTCGTTATTCTACCTAAAATCTTTAAGACCCTTTTTTACTGTGCTAACATATCATCATGTAAATGCCTTTTCTAAAAATCAAACGGTTCTAAAACTTTTATTTGCCCATCAGCCATAGCGACAATTGCACGTGAAGCCAACCCCAAAAAAAGGCCATGCTCAACAACACCAGGAATAGCAAGAAGTGCATCCGATAATGGTTTTGGTTGCAAAATGCAGCCCCAAAATGCATCAAGAATAAAATGGCCACCATCTGTTTCAAAAGGATTTTTTCCATTCATTCGCAATGCAATTTTTCCAGAAAGCCCTAAATCATCAGCAACTTTTTCGATGGCTTTGCGTGTTGTATGGATACCAAATGAATTAACTTCAATCGGTAGTGCAAAAGCACCAAGTCTTTTTACTATCTTTGTTTCATCAGCAATGACAAGCATTTCACGGGATGCCGATGCCACAATTTTTTCATACAACAATGCTCCCCCTCCCCCTTTAATGAGCATCATCTGAGGACCAATTTCATCTGCTCCATCAATATCAAGATCCAATTCAGGTATTTCTTCTAAAGTGCTAACAGGAACTCCAAACTTACGACAGAGCTGTTCAGAATGTCGTGAGGTAGCAACACCAGTCACACGTAGACCATCAGCAACACGCTCACCAAGAAGACGAATAAACTCATTGACTGTCGAACCAGATCCGATACCAAGCCGCATACCATCTTCAATAAATTCAAGCGCTCTAACAGCTGCCATTTTTTTTAACTGCTGAACATTCATGAATGACTTTGCCTTCTATCCGTATAAGCAACACTTATCACCCCTATTCCCACCGATAATAATGATAATAAAAGATAACCTCTTGACGCAATCTATTTAAATTGACCATCGCTTTTGCTTGAAAAGATGTTACTCGTTATAGAAATATATGATAAGAATAAAATAGAATAATCAACAATTATCTTTTTTATTTCTTTGAGAAGATTTGTTAGCATTTTTCTCATTCAATAAGAATTTTTGATTTATCTTGTGCTATCAATAGGATGCACAAAGACGCACATAGCAACTTTTTTGAAAAAATTAAAATGATCAGATATAAAAATCATCTATTTCTAGAAAACTGTAGATTATTATTTCGTTTCAATGACATTGATAAATTTACCAATCTAAATACCGCAAAATATTATCAGAAAAGTCTTCTATTCTTTTCTGTTTTGTCATCGTCCAGATATGAAGAAAAATGCGATTTAATTATATATTTTTTTGTGCATACCGTCTATGCATATTCCATGGTCTATGAAACCCTAGAGAAGACCAAATAATATCCCCACTTTTGGTCATCATCACGCTTCCTCGTGATAACAATTGTTGAGGGGTAAATATTATTTTTGCCTTCTTGTGACATACTGGATTATGCATCGCAATTGTAAATGTCTGAATGAGAATATCTGCCTCTACACATTGATCTGTTTCTCTGTGTAAAACGATCACTTTTAATCCATTATCCAATAAGGATGAACAGACATGACGATCACAAATAAATTGTCCGTGCAATGAAGGCCCATACTTTGTTGGTTTAATCATTTCATTCACACGGAATGACTTTTTCCATATGGATGACGTTAACTTAGAAATATGGTAACGATCAATATATAATTTTTTATCATGGATAACACCCACCAGACGCATATTATCTGCAATCATCAGCTGTATAGGTGAATGCATCACACAAATACAAATACCAACCAAAATAAAAAAACTAAAAAAGAGCCTGATAGGTGTTTTGCAAAAAGTCAATCCAACCAAGCCTATACTCAGTAAGATCAACGCAGATAACGGCATAAAACCAGGATTTAAATCAGGAGAAATAGCCTTGATAGCATGTGCAATCTTTATTACAAGATCAACTCCAAAGCCCATAATTTGAAGGGGAAGCCATTCGAATCCTCCTAACATTGCAAGAACTGCGATTAATCCAAAGGGAATGACAAAAATTGAGATAACAGGCAAAGCAAAAGCATTACTGATAATGCTCAAAGATGCCATATTAGAAAAATGATAAGCAGCATAAATTCCACTTGCACTCCCTGCAACAAAGGAAGAAGCACACGTTGAAAGAATCGATAAGAAAACAAAATTCATCACTCCTCCTCCAACATAAGAGGGAGTTGTTTTTCTTTTACGAAAAAATGATCTTCCACTCCACCAATCAAAAAAAGCGATCAAAGCAGCAGTCGCAGAAAAGGACATTTGAAAGCTAGGACCTAATATTTCATGGGGTGTCATCGCCAGAGTTATCAACCCTGCAATGGAAAAATTACGCATTGTTATAGCAGAGCGATTACACAATATAGCAACCAACATAACAGCAATCATCACAAAACTTCTTTGCGCTGATATTGCTAAGCCCGACAATAACAAATAAAAAGCTGTTATCATAAACGCAACGATAGCAGCAAACTTTTTACTGGAATAATAGGAAGAAAAAACTGGAAAAAATGCTAAAAAACTACGGATACTCAAAAGAACTATGCCGCTTAACAACGCCATATGTAAACCTGATATTGATAAAATATGGGCTAATCCAGCTGTACGTAATGCTTCATTTGTCTCATTTGAAATACCAGCACGCTGCCCTGTTATGAGGGCAGCTGCAACACTCCCCTTTTCTCCTTCAAGGGCTATACGGATTCTTTGTGTCATCTTCGTGCGTAAATTTTCAATTTTCTGTAGAATGATAGCGAATATCCCATCAGGCTGAGAAACGGATATTTTTCTTGGTTTTCCTAAATAAACGCCTTGTGCCCCAATTCTTTTAAAGTAATTATGAAAACTAAAATCGTAGCCTCCTGGACGCACCGGCCCAGAGAATGCACGCATCTTCACTTTTCCATGCAGTCCATCACCAATCGCTAAGCCAGATGGCAAATATTTTGCCGATAAACGAACACGATGAAGACTATGGCGTAATATGGGCTTTTCTGTACTCAAAATATCCAAAACTAAACGAAACCCTCCTTTGGCACCTGACTCAATAGAAACAATTCTTCCCGTCAATGTAGTGACAATGTCACTGCCTAACATGGGTGTTGCAATACGCCACGTTTCTATTTTTGCCGCTAAAGTACCCAATATAATACAAAACAGAAATCCCACGGGAATCCATATTTTTGGATAAAAACGTGCACCATAGAATATTCCCAGAAAAATACTGACCAATGCCCCCAATTGTCCCCAACTTGGTTCCCACTCTAAATGAAAATAGAAAATGATTCCTAGGGCAAAAAAGACTAAAATCAGCGAAAAAAGGATACCAAAAGCAACCTCTTTATTAATACAATCTTCTAACCATTTGCGAAAAAAAATGATTACTTCTTTTAAGAGTGTCAATAAAAAAAGTTTTTGTTGGTTATAGCTACCGTTCTTTGCATCATCATATCTAGAAAAAACACTCTGCCCTATCTGACATGGCTTTTTTCTTTCTGTAACAGATTTTTCGGATAAACCCTCTTTACTTTTATAAAACATCAGTCCCCCACTTTAACTCGCAATACGGCTATTGCACGCCCCATCACTTATGCTAACATAACCTTTCTATAAAGTTCCATAAGTAATATCTCAATTTAAAGGAAAATATTCGTGTCTGTTATTACCCGTTTTGCCCCTTCACCCACAGGTTTCCTTCATATTGGTGGCGCTCGTACTGCTCTTTTTAATTGGCTTTATGCAAAACATACCGGTGGAAAAATGCTTCTACGAATTGAAGATACAGACCGGGAACGTTCAACAGAAGCAGCTGTAAAAGCCATAATAGATGGCTTGCATTGGATGGGTCTTAACTATGATGGCGCCCCTATTTCGCAATTTGAACGTGCAGAACGTCACCGCCAAATCGCCGAGCAGTTGGTCAAGAATGGCAAAGCATATTATTGTTATGCTTCACCTGAAGAATTAGCTGAAATGCGTGAAAAAGCCCGTACAGAAAGGCGCCCGCCCCGTTATGATGGACGTTGGCGGGACCGTGATCGTTCTGAAGCTCCTAAAGGTGTTAAACCTGTTATTCGCATCAAAGCCCCTCAAGAGGGAGAAACCATAGTACATGATCTTGTTCAAGGTGATGTTCGTTTTCCTAATAAAGATCTTGATGACTTTATTATTTTGCGTTCTGATGGTTCGCCTACCTATATGCATGCTGTTGTCGTTGATGATCATGATATGGGCATCACACATATCATACGTGGAGACGATCATCTTACCAATGCAGCCCGACAAATAATCATCTTTAAAGCAATGGGATGGGATATTCCTGTTATGGCACATATTCCTCTTATCCACGGTGAAAACGGCGCAAAATTATCAAAGCGGCATGGGGCGCTCGGTGTTGATGCTTACCGAACCATGGGATATCTTCCTGCTGCTTTGCGCAATTACCTTGTCCGTTTAGGGTGGAGTCACGGGGATGACGAACTTATATCACTTGAAGATATGATTTCTTGGTTTGATATTGAGGATATTAACAAAGGTGCTGCTCGTTTTGATCTCAAAAAGCTCGATTCCATTAACGGACACTATATGCGCATGAGCAATGATCAAGAACTTTTTGATGCCGCTCTTGATATTCTACCAGAAACCGATAAGGGAGCACAAACCATTGAAAGACTTGATGAAAAACGCCGTGTTCAATTTTTAAAAGCAATCCCACATTTGAAAGAACGTTCAAAAACACTGTGCGAGCTGATTGATAATGCCGCCTTCATTTTTACGCAACGACCATTACAGCTTGATGAAAAAGCACAAATGCTCTTAGATAAAAATGGACGAACCATTTTAAACGCTCTTTATCTTGCCCTGAAAGCTTGCCCCTCTTGGGATACAAAAGCTTTAGATGAAACTCTTCGCTCTTATGCCCAAACAGAAAATCTTAAATTTGGATCTATCGCCCAACCACTTCGCGCAGCTCTTACAGGACGCGCAACATCGCCAGGAGTTTTAGATATTCTTATTTTATTAGGACGCGATGAATGCCTTCATCGTATCAAAGACCAACTTATCAAAAAAATATACTCATGATATGTACTGAATAGATCTCCTCAAATAGATCTCTATACAAATATTTCAACGCAATCTAAAAGAGTTTTTTATGTTATATCATTGAAATACAATTTGTATTGAGTAATAATGATCGCTAAGGAAATATTTTAGATTGCATGTACTCACTTTTAGAGGCAATCTGCCCTTAGTATAAGTAAGAAAAGCTTCAGTTATTGTATATCTCCTACTCTGATGAAGCAGAGTCTTAATTTTTAGAAGCGAAGGATCTGAAAGGAATACCGAATGTCTGAGAATAACGCACATCTTATTGTGAATGATAAAAAAGTAGAACTTCCCCTGCGTAAAGGCACAAGTGGACCTGAAGTCATCGAAATTGCTTCTCTCTACAAAAAAACCGATATTTTTACTTATGATCCTGGTTTTACTTCAACAGCTTCTTGTGAATCAAAAATTACTTATATTGATGGTGATAAAGGCATATTGCTTTATCGTGGTTATCCTATCGACCAATTGGCTGAAAAAGGAGACTTTCTCGAAAGTTGTTATCTTCTCCTTTATGGTGAACTCCCAACACAGAAAGAAAAAAACGACTTTGATCGATGTATTATGCAACATACCATGGTCCACGAGCAGTTTTCACGTTTCTTCCACGGCTTCCGTCGTGACTCTCATCCCATGGCCGTCATGGTTGCCTGCCTTGGCGCTATGTCTGCGTTCTATCACGACTCTATTGATATTACAGATCCTCACCAGAGAATGATTGCTTCTGTACGTCTTATCTCAAAAGTTCCAACGCTTGCTGCTATGGCCTATAAATACAGTATCGGACAAGCCTTTGTTTATCCACGCAATGATCTTAGTTATGCTGCAAATTTCCTCCATATGTGTTTTGCTGTTCCTTGTGAAGAATATAAAATAAATCCAGTGCTTGCCCGAGCGATGGATCAAATCTTTATCCTTCATGCAGATCATGAACAAAATGCTTCTACATCTACAGTGCGTCTTGCTGGATCCTCAGGTGCTAATCCGTTTGCCTGTATTGCAGCAGGTGTTGCATGCCTTTGGGGACCAGCACATGGTGGTGCCAATGAAGCATGTCTAAAAATGCTACAAGAAATAGGTTCTATTAAAAGAATTCCTGAATTTATTGCACGTGCAAAAGATAAAAATGATCCTTTCCGCCTTATGGGCTTTGGGCATCGTGTCTATAAAAATTATGATCCACGTGCAAAAATCATGCAAAAAACTTGTCATGAAGTTTTAAAAGAACTCAACATTCAAGATGACCCGCTTCTTGATATTGCAATAGAGCTTGAAAAAATTGCTTTAAGTGATGAATATTTTATTGAGAAAAAGCTTTATCCCAATGTTGATTTTTATTCCGGCATTACATTAAAAGCTTTAGGTTTTCCAACCGAAATGTTTACTGTTCTTTTTGCATTAGCACGCAGTGTTGGGTGGGTGGCACAATGGAAAGAAATGATTGAAGACCCTGCCCAAAAAATTGGTCGTCCTCGACAACTTTACACAGGTTATGCTATGCGTGACTATGTTCCTATAGATGAACGTGTAAATTAAAGAGATAAATCAATCAATAAAGCTTCAGTTTACTGAGGCTTTATTGAAAGTGATCAAAAAGCATCCTTTAAGGATTTTTATAAAACCTCATTTTAAAGCTCTTTCTCGCCAGAGAACATCATTATAAAAATTTACGAAAAAATTCTAAATTTTGGCTCTGTCAATAAATTGATAATACTCTTTTGAAAATTAGCTACACATTTAGTAAAAAAAATTGAAAATTTTACCCTATAATTCTCATTATTTTCAATGAAGCGTATTTTCTATGATTCCCTCATATTTAAAACCTTTATTACATATTAAAACTTAGCAATGTCAGAATTTTTCTTTCTATCTTCTTCAAATACAGTAGATTAGAATGAAAATGAAATGCACTCTTAAAATTTGCTATGCAAAATGACTCTTTCTATAAGAATAGCTATAAAGATCAACTTATTATAATGATTATATCCTATACAGGCATTCATCTTAAACATCATCGGCTAAAATCAAACTTCTTAGAAGAAAATCTTCACAATTGTTAGAAAATAAATTTATTTTGACATTCTGCATTTCATATAAAAAGTGGAAATAATAATATTTTATCCTGTTAAGGACTAAAATTTTCTTTGTATTTAAATTAATAGTTTTTCTTTTAAAGATAATTTACTGATTTTTAAATAAAATTATTAAAATTCATTATATAAGCGATAAGAGGTTTACTTCTTTCCTGTATTTTCTATTCCCATGCTTGATAAAAATAAATTATTTTTTTGATAATAATATCCAGCATAATGAAAACAACTCAATTTTTTACATTGCTCCCAAAGAGCTTAAAGATTATAAAAATGCATAATGGTTTCATATTTGCCAGCTTATCTAATAGGAGAACATAATGAAATTATTAGTAGGAGCTCTTATAATAAGCGCAACACTGTTTACTCTAACGGCCAATTCTCAAACGCTGAAAATTGCAAGTGATGCTTCTTATCCGCCATTTAGTTATATTGACTCAAATAACGAACTTCAAGGGTTTGATATTGATATAGCTTATGCACTTTGTAAAAAAATGAATATTGAATGCACTATCGTCATGCAAGACTTCGAGGGAATGATTCCCGGACTTATTGCCAAAAAATACGATGCTATCGTTTCTTCCCTTTCTCCTACAAAAGAGCGCTTACAAAAAATTGATTTTACAGATCCTTACTACAATACAGTACTCGCTGTTATTGTTAGCAAAAATTCGGGAATTAAAGAGATCTCAACACAAAGCTTTAAAGGTAAAAATCTTGGTGTACAATCAAATACAACACAGGCTTCATATTCAGAAGACCATTATGCCTCTGGAGAAGTGAATATCAAACTTTATCCTACAGCAATAGAAGTTACTCGTGACCTTTTAAGCCATCGGCTTGATATAATCATCTTTGATAAATTAAAAGCATTAAATTGGCTTGAAAATGAAGGAAAGGATTGCTGCGAGCTTCTAGGAACTTTAGAAGAAACAAAATTTCCTATTGCAATTGCACTCCGTCAAAATAATACTGATCTTAAAAATAAGTTCAATAAAGCAATAGAAGAAATCCGCGCCGATGGAACCTATGATGAAATTATGAGAAAGTATTTTGCATTCGATATCGATTAAATATCACTATGAATTAAACTTGAAGCTTTATATTTTAAGGAATATTTTCAAACTCTTTGTTGAACATGCAAGTATGATTGAAAACCCAGTATTTTTATAAGAAAAATTTATATTTATAAAAAGTTAATTTTTAATTGTTTCTCGATATTTAAACCTTTCATGGAATCTAATAATAATTGAGATTGTATTTTTATTTTATAAAAATCTAATTTTTTCTTCATGTTCAAATTGAATAGCCTTATTTTGCAAGAAAATTTCTCGATTTTTATTTATGAGATAATGCAAAGCACTCATTTTATGAAAATTAAGCCATCATAAAAGCAATAAGATATTCATTTTCTTTAAATCAATAAAAAAGATAATTTTTTGATAATAATCTGCAACATAATGATCTAAAATAAACGCCGATAAATTTTTGCATTGCTCCCAAAAAGCTTACAGATTATAAAACGTGACGATTTCATATTTGCCCGCTTATCCAATAGGAGAATATCATGAAACTATTAGCTGGAGCTCTTATAATAAGCGCCGCGCTATTCGCCCAATTGGCTGATGCGAAAACATTAAAAATTGCGAGTGAAGGCACCTATCCTCCTTTTAGTTATATTGATTCAAATAACAAACTGCAGGGATTTGATATTGATATATCTTATGCACTTTGTAAAAAAATGAATGTTGAGTGTACTATTGTCACGCAAGATTTCGAGGGAATGATCCCCGGACTTATTGCAAAAAAATATGACGCTATTGTTGCTTCTCTCTCTCATACGCAAGAGCGTTTACAAAAAATTGACTTTACAGATCCTTACTATGACACAGCACTGGCTGTCATTGTTACTAAAGATTCAGGAATTAAGGAACTCTCAACACAAAGCTTTAGAGGTAAAAATCTTGGTGTGCAATCCAATACAACACAAGCTTTGTATGCGGAAGATCATTATGCCTCTAAAGAGGTAAAAATCAAACTCTATCCTTCCACAATAGAAATGAATCGTGACCTCTTAAATCATCGACTTGATATGATTATTGTTGATAAATTAGAAGCGTTAAATTGGCTTAAAAATGAAGGAAAAGATTGCTGTTTCCTCCTAGGAACTCTGGAAGAAACAAAGTTTCCTGTTGCAATTGCAATCCGTCAAAATAATAATGATCTTAAAAATAAGTTCAATGAAGCAATAAAAGAAATCCGTTTGGATGGAACTTATGAGAAAATTATGAGAAAATATTTTACAAATGATGTTTATTAAATATCAATGTGATATTTAAATGCAACCTACTGTCTATTTCTAAAAAACATTATCTAACTCTTTCATGAGGAACACAAGAATGATTGAAAATTTAGCATTGCTATCATTTAGCAATGGTGGATGGGGAGCGGTTATACTTTCCAGTGCAGGAATGACATTGTCATTGGCGTTGTGTTGTGGCCTTCTAGGGCTTCCCTTAGGTCTTCTCAATGCAGTAATGATTCGATCCAATATTAAGATAGCTAAAGCTCTAGCACGTCTCTTTTCAACGGTATTTCGTGGATTACCAGAGCTTTTAACTCTGTTTTTAGTTTACTATGGATTACAAAATCTTATTCAAAATGCCTTTGACTATTTTAATCTTGAAATCATGTTCAGCATCAATGCTTTTGTTGCTGGTGTCCTTGCACTCAGTCTGGTTTTTGCAGCTTTCTCTTGTGAAGTTTGGCTTGGAGCATTTAATATTTTTGATAAAGGTCAATATGAAGCTGCCAAAGCTTTAGGCCTTTCACGATCAACCACATTTTTTCGTATTGTCTTCCCTCAGCTCATCCGAAATGCCTTACCAGGACTTTCTAATAATTGGCTTACTTTACTGAAAGATACATCCCTCGTTTCAACTATCGCGCTTGTTGACCTCATGCGACAAACGAATTTAGCTGTCGCGGCAACCAATAAACCCATGCTATTTTATCTTGTAGCATGCTTACTCTATTTATTATTTTCAGCGTTTTTTTCTACAATATTACGCTATGTGGAAACATACACTCAAATAGGCTATAAAAAGGTGCTAGGTTAATGATTCCGGAGTGGCTTTATTTCCTTTTTAATCCTGATCTTTTAAGCCGTTATGGCCCCAAATTTGTTGATGGCTTTATTGTTACTGTTGAGCTTGTTTCTATTTCTTGTTCTCTTGGTTTTTTCCTTGGTATGCTTATCGCTTTTGCGCGTTTATCAAAGAATACGTTTTTACAATATTTCGCAAATGCTTATGTCTATTTTTTTCGCGGCTCTCCTTTGTTAGCCCAACTCTTCCTTTTTTATTATGGGCTTGGTTCAATGAACAATTTTTGGCAACAGGTTGGTCTATGGTGGTTTTTTCAAAACGCGTGGTATTGTTGTCTTTTTATTTTTACACTCAATTCTGCTGCCTATCAATCTGAGATCTTTAAAGGAAGTTTTTTATCCGTAACAACTGGGCAACGTGAAGCATCAAAAGCTTTAGGTTTAAGCAACTCTGTCACATTTTTTAAAGTTATTCTTCCACAAGCAATGATTATAGCATTACGCCCTCTAGGCAATGAGTTGATTTTAATGATTAAATCCAGTGCCATTGCCTCACTTATTACTGTTTATGATTTAATGGGGATTGCTAAACTCACTTATTCACGTACATTCGATTTTCAAGTTTACGTTTGGGCAGCCCTTATCTATCTTTTTATTGTTGAACTCATTCATCGTTTTATTGTTTTTATCGAACATCGCCTCACTCGATATTTACGATAAATAAATGATCATAAAAGAACTTTACCAAATCAAAATGTTGAATTAATAAATTCATTCATCAATGAAAGAATAAAACAAGATGAATTTGAAAAATAATCAATCGATCTCTCCCAATAAAAACCCTGTGATCTCCATTCGAAACCTCAATAAATGGTACGGAAACTTTCAGGTTCTACATGATATCAACTTTGATGTTCAAACTGGTGAACATATCGTTATTTGTGGCCCATCCGGATCTGGAAAATCAACGTTAATTCGTTGTATTAATCAATTAGAACAAGCACAAAAAGGTTCGATCCGTATCCATAACGTTGATATCCATACCGCCCCTGTACAACAGCAAAAAAATGTTCTCCGTAAGATAGGAATGGTCTTTCAGAACTTTAATTTATTCCCCCACATGAGCGTTATACAAAATTGTATTTTAGCCCCTATGACAGTTCAAGGTCTTTCCAAACAACAAGCAAAAGAACGAGCAATTCATTACTTAACGCATGTCGGTATTGAAAAACACTGTGAAAAATATCCTTTCCAACTCTCTGGTGGGCAACAACAGCGTGTTGCGATTGCCCGTGCACTTTGTATGGAACCTGAAGTAATGCTTTTTGACGAACCAACCTCTGCTCTTGATCCAGAAAGTGTAGGAGAAGTTTTGCAAGTAATGGCTCAATTAGCAGATACAGGAATCACAATGCTTTGTGTTACTCATGAAATGGACTTCGCACGGAAAGTCTCAGAAAGAATACTCTTTCTAGAAAACGGAAAAATTGTTGAAGATACAGCATCTGAAAAATTTTTTACCAATCCTAAAAGCCAACGTGCTTGTGAATTTCTTGCTAAAATTAAATATTAATCATTAAAATATTGCTTTATTTATACAATTTTATTCCTACTTTTAAAAAGAGTGATAATTGTTTGTGCGCCAACAACCCCCGATGGTACTTCAGTTTTCATTTTCTGTTCTACCATCTCAAAGGAATCAAGTTGTGCCTGTCGCAATAAAGGATTAGCCAAAAGTTGTTCTACCTGTCTTGCTAACATGCCAGGACGGATTAATTCATTCAAATATTCCGAAACAATAGGCTTATCAGCAATAATATTTGGAAGAGCAGCACTCCATAACATCATTTTAGGAAAAATAAATAATTTAGAAAAGAAATCAAGTTTATAGCAAAGAACCATAGGAACTTTTGCTAAGGCTAATTCAAGTGAAACAGTTCCATGTGCAGCAAGAGCAACATCTGCTTGTGCAAAAGCACGCCATTTTTCATCTTCACCAACTACAATTTCTATCTTGCTTTTCCAGCCCTGCACAAAGTCCCGGATTCTATCTACCAAATGAGGTAAGGTTGGTAAAATAATACGTAAATGAGGAATACGTTGTACAAGAATCTCTACTGTTTCTCGAAAAATAGGCATTAAAGAACGAATTTCTGAATTGCGCGATCCTGGCAAAATAACTAATGTAGGCGATAATGCTTGTGTATCGATCAAATTTCTTTGTTCTAATTGGCTTTTTTTTTCTGACTGAATTCTCAAAAGGGGAGGATATGTCAAAAGACGATGTCCAACATAAGTCGTGGCAGGGCCTCCCAAATCTTGCATAATCTTTTCTTCAAAAGGAAAAACCGCTAAAACATGATCAACAAATCCACACATAGCTTTTGCACGCTCTGGCCTCCATGCCCAAACGGTTGGTGCAATATATTTAATGATAGGAATAGAAGGCGCTAAAGCACGTACCTTTTTTGCAATACGATGCGTGAAATCAGGACTATCAATAATAATTAAACAATCAGGTTGTTCTTGTGCAATAAATTTGGATAAATTGCGAATGTGTAGCAACAACAACGGTAGTTTTTTCAACACCTCCTTTAAACCTATTAAAGCAATATCATGGGAATCAAAAAAGCTTTTTAAGCCTAATGCCTTTAAATGGCTCCCCCCAACACCAATCAAATGAATATTGCATCCTATCTGTTGTGATAAACAAGAAATTAGATCGGCCCCAAGTAAATCACCAGATTCCTCACCTGAAACCACTGCAATCTTTAAGAAACAATTATTCATGACCAAACTTCTCAAATGTCTCTATAAATAGAGAATATTTGTTGGCTTTTTCTATTGTTGTTTTCACTGATAATATTAGACTTCTATTTGCCTCCACCGCAACACCATATAAACCACTCTTTGCAATATTCATTATTGTCGCGGGACCAATTGATGGCAAATCAACGCGATTATCCTGTTGTGGTTTTGCACATTTTACAAGAACACCACCCTTAGAGGGAATTTGCCCTCTTTCTCGCATTTCACAAACACGCCACAACATATTATCAGTTCCCTCAGCGCCCTCCAAAGCAACCACCCTTCCCTGAACAACAACAACGGCTTGTCCAATATCCAATTGACCTAAAAGTTTTGCTGCTTCTGCTGCTAAAAAAATATCTTTTTTCTCTTTTGGCGTAGCACGCCGTATTGTTAAATTAAATGCTATGGGAGCTAAAAGATCTGGTACTATTTCATGGGCACCGATAACACAAAAACCATACGCTTCAATAATCCGTATAAAAGCTTTTAATAACGCATCATCTCCCTTCCTCAAAGCTCCGATTAACTTAGGCAGAGCTAAAAATGTTGTCCAGTCCAGTCGCAATTGTTTAAGAAGTGGTCGCTTTTTCACACCACCTGCCAAAACAACATTATAAACTCCAACCTCTTTTAAGATTTTAACGAGTTGTGCTAACTCTACAATTGATAGCTCGCAATGCTCATAACGATAAAGAATAGAATCTGCTTCACCACGCAAAAGTACAAGAAAAGGATTTTGCCCATTCTTCTCAAGAACCTGCGCAACAGTAATCGGTAGAACACCATTTCCTGCTATAACGGCAGTACGGCCGGAAAGAAAATTTCTGG
Source organism: Bartonella sp. AC10YNML (assembly GCF_042196825.1). Taxonomy (NCBI): domain Bacteria; kingdom Pseudomonadati; phylum Pseudomonadota; class Alphaproteobacteria; order Hyphomicrobiales; family Bartonellaceae; genus Bartonella; species Bartonella sp. AC10YNML. Next base: position 47,443 of record NZ_JBHIRA010000008.1, read on the forward strand.
CACCGTAAATAGGCATTTTTAATCCTTATGTTCTTTTATTCTATTATCTTCAAATTTTGGTGTACAATAAAAACGCTTTCCTTCTTCTTTAATAAAATTAACAACTTCAGAAACAGACTGAGAAGAAGAATAAAAAGAAGCAACATCACTAACACGCTCTTTAAATGGTTTGCTATGATCAAAAAGCATCGCAACCGCATGACGTAGTGCGTGAATATCCTGACGCCCAAGGCCTGCACGCTTCATGCCAATAATATTAAGTCCGGCAAGTTTTGCCTGCACACCAACAGCTGTTCCATAAGGAATCAGATCACCAACTAGTGCAGATACACCGCCAATAAATGCATGATGTCCAACACGAACAAATTGATGAACAGCAGCTCCACCCCCGATAATCACATAATCACCAACAGTAACATGACCAGCAATCATTACGTTATTGGCAAATGTTACATGATTGCCTACATGACAATCGTGAGCGATATGCGCATAACAAAAAAATTGGCAATTATCACCAACAACTGTCATTCCTACACTCGAATCGGAACCCCTATGCATTGTTACACCTTCACGAATCGTACAATTCTTACCAATAAAAAGAGTCGTAGCCCCTCCTTTATGTTTATTATTTTGCGGTTCAGCTCCCAAAACTGCATGAGAAAATACTTTACTCTTAGCTCCTAAAGTCGTCTTTCCCATTATTACAACATGACTTGTCAAACTACATTCATCACCAATAACAGCCTCTGAACTAATATGGCAAAACGGCCCAACGCATACATTCTCACCAAGCTGCGCTCCCTTCTCCACAAGAGCAGTTGGATGGATTTTCGTACCGGACATTTTTAAATTCCTATCAAATATCGTTTATTCTTTTTCAACAATCATCGCAGCAATTTCTGCTTCAGCGACGCGGACATCTTCTACTTTTGCAACACATGAAAAACGTCTCATACCAGATCTTTTTTTCAAAAGCTGAACATGAATCTTGAGCTGATCACCAGGCATAACCGGCTTACGAAATTTCGCATTATCAACCGTCATAAGGTAAACTAAATTTGTTTGCTTATTGCCTAAATTTAAAAGTGCTATTGCTCCTGCCGTTTGTGCCATAGCTTCTAAAATCAAAACTCCAGGCATAACAGGCTTTGAGGGAAAATGTCCTGTAAAATGTGGCTCGTTAATCGTTATATTTTTAATACCAATCGCTTCTTGTTCACCATCAATATCAACGATACGATCAATTAATAAAAATGGATAACGGTGCGGTAATATTGATAATAGTTTTTCAATATCGACAGCCTCTAAGTTTTTAGTTTTTTCACTGCTGATCATATCAGCGTTTCTCCTTTTTAACTTTTCCCATACTGCGCAACGCCGCTACTTCACGAAACCATTGTTTAAATGGTCGCGCTGGACTACCTCCCCATTTTTCGCCATCCGGAATGTCATTCATAACACCACTACGAGCAGCAATCTGAACAGATTTACCTATTATGATGTGATCAGCTACTCCCACACTTCCACCAAGCTGAGACATATCCCCTATAGATGTACTTCCCGCAATGCCACATTGAGCGGCAATAAGACAATAGCGACCAATTTTTACATTGTGGGCAATTTGTACAAGATTATCAATCTTGCTTCCTTCACCAATAACAGTATCTTGAAATGTTCCACGATCAATTGTCGTGTTCGCACCAACTTCTACACCATCCTCAATAATAACGCGACCAAGCTGTGGAATTTTCTCGATTCCAGAAACGCCCCCAACATAACCAAAACCATCTTGCCCAATGCAAACACCAGGATAAAGCTGAACCTTATCACCTATTATAGAACACTGAACTGTTACCTTAGGAGCAATATAGCAGTCACATCCAATACGGCAATTTTCACCGATAACAGCTGTGGATGAGATAAGAGTTCCTGCACCAATCTCAACATTTTTACCAATAACAGCTCCCGCTTCAATACACACATCATGCGCCAACTTAGCCGTTGGATGAATATGCGCATGCGATGAAATCCCCTTCTTCCCCAACCAAGGTATTGGCTTAACAGAATCTGGAAACAAAATACGACCAATCTGAGCAAAGTCACGCTGTGGTGTGGATGTCACCAAAATTGCCATAGTTTCGGGAACTTTAAAAACAATCTCATTCGTACACAAAACAGCAACAGCAGAACTATCCAGCAAAGCATCAGAAAACTTCCGATGCTCTACAAAAACAAGCGAACCCTCCACAGCACTCTCAAGTGAAGAAAGAGTATTGATAACTTTATGAGAAAACTCTGGATTAAGAAGCTTTGCACCCGTCAACTCAGCAGCATTTGCAACTGTCAATCGTCGGGACGGCGTAAAAAAAAATGTATCCGCCATCAAAACACTTTCTCTCCCAGCTTAAGCTATTCTCTTCAAGTTTTTCCTTCTTAAAATCGCTCAAATCAGAACTTTGTAGAAATACCAAAGTTTAATTGCTGCACACGATCCCCCTCCTGCTTCATTATTGGCCAAGCATAATCAAAACGCAAAGGACCAAACGGAGAATCCCACATCAAACTCACACCTGCAGATGAGCGCCAAGCACTTTTGGTATTGGTAACAGGCGGCTCACCTTTAAAAACTGCCTTATAATTATTACCATAAAGCGTGGCAATATCCGCAAATAAAGCACCGCGCAACCCAAATCCTTCAGGCACAACAGGAATAGGAAACTGTACTTCAGCAGTCGCATTCATATATGTTGTTCCCCCTAAGAAATAAACTTCACCCTTATTGGAAACCTGACGTGGGCCTATCCCATTATATTTGAACCCTCTGATTATATCAGTATTCGCCTTAAACATATCGAAAATACGAACACCATCTCGGCCCATTCCGTGGATATAACCACCCCCAAAGGAAAGCAAACCAACAATATCCTTCTGGTCAGAAAGAGTCTTGTACATCATCGCCTTACCCGTGGTCTTCAAGAACTTTGCACTCCCACCAAGCCCTGCATATTCCTGAAGCAGATGCACATACCACCCATCATGGGGGGATCTCATATCATCAATCGTATTATAGGTGAAACCATAACTAATTGATGAACGTTTCCAAGGGCTGTGTTTTGCAGCTTGAACAATCGCACCAGAATATTTCCCATATAATTCTATTATGTCACTCTCTTTGTCAAAATCATACTCTCCGCCAAAATCATATTCTTCCTGCACATAAGAATAAGCTACATTAGCAGATAATTGATTATTAATAGGTAACGAAAACCGCAGTGATCCACCTGTTTGCCGTACATCATAGGCTTTATCAGCACGATAAGTACTACGAAAAACATCAACGCCAGCAGATAAACGATACCCTAAGAAATAAGGATCAACAAATGATAAATTATAATTACGAGATTTTTCTTGCCCCGCACCTAATCCTAAACGAACATATTGACCACGTCCCCCAAGATTACGTTCAGTAACAGAAACTTCAAGTGACATACCAGGACTTGTTCCCCCCGTTGTATACCCCCCTGAAAGAGAGAGATCTCCTGTTGAAGCTTCAACGACATCTATCACCAAAACAACTTGGTCAGATTGCTCGGTAGGAACCATTGAAATATTAACGGCTTTGAAAAAACCTAAACTTTCTAGACGACGTTTTGCCCGCTGTAATAAAGTTTGATTGTAGGCATCTCCTTCATTCAAATCAATCTCACGACGAATGACATAATCACGCGTTTTCTCATTACCACGTATATCAATACGCTGAATATAAGCACGTGTACCCTGTTCAATATTATATAAAATTGAAATTGTATGATTTGCTAAATTACGATTTCCCCGCGGTTCAACTTTAGCAAAAGCATATCCCGAATCAGCAACTTTGTTATTAATAGTTGCAACAGACTGTTCAATATCTTCTGCACTATAAACATTACCTGGCTGGGTTTTAAGCATCCTTTTTACAGATTGAACGTCAATTCCATCAACATCACTTTCAACTTGAATATCACTAATTTTATAACGCGCCCCTTCATCAAGAACAAAAGAAATTTTATACGTATTGCTTGCTGCATCAAAAGTTGCTTTAGAAGAGACTACACGAAAATCTGCATAACCACGGTTATAATAAAAGCGACGTAAAGCTTCTTCATCAACAGCGAGGCGCTCTTCACTATAAACATCACCTCCCAACAACTTCGAAAAAATTCCTGAAGTTTTTGTTGAAATCACATCACGCAAACGGCGACTTCCAAAGACATTATTGCCCTTAAAAGTGATATCACCAATCTTTGTTTTTTTCCCTTCAACGACATTAAATACCACATTAACCCGCCCTTTTCCAAGGTTAATCGTTTGAACGTTAACAGTGATATTATTACGACCAAGAGTTTTATAAGCCTCACGAATTGTATTTATATCAGCAGAAAGCTTAGCAGAATTAAAAGGCTCATTTGGTTTTAAAGAAATAAACCGCTTAAGATCTGGGTCTTTAAAAGATTTATTTCCTTGAAACAATATTTGATTGACAACCTCATATTCTTTTACGAATACAACCAATTTATCACCCACCGGATTTATTTTAACATCATAAAATAAACCCAATTCGAAAAGGTTCTTCACAGCACTATCAACATCACCACTGGAAACACCTTGCCCAACCTTAATCCCCATATTGTCTCGAATCGCCTGAGAACTTACAAACTTATTCCCACGAACCTCAATAGAGCGGACTACAGACGCTTGTATTTCTCCGACCGCAGCAATTGACATAAAAACCGTTGCAGGGGCAATCATCCCCATCTTTAACACCAATACAGATGCTGCATTTAAAAACTTTGAATTCGTAGTCATTGGCTTTTTTACCTTACTCTCGTTCTTTGGACATGATGCCTTAAAAAGCTAACTGCCATAACAACCTTTTTACAGCGAGACTTTTCATTCCTTAATTACTCATTATAATGTACAACGCCACAACATTTTGTAGACATGGTAAACAACCTTCAATTTGTTTTTGCTATTATTACTTAATTTATAAAGCATTTTCCATAATTTAATTAGCTAAACCAACAAAAATAATCATTAAAAAAGACAAAGATCATAAAAAGGAGAAGAATGGAAAAACCTAAACGAAAAAAGATTCCCTGAATTTTAGCAGATATTTTCCTCCCAGTAATGACCTCAATGACATGCAATAAAAGATGCCCACCGTCAAGCGGTAGAATCGGAAAAAGGTTAATAAGCCCAACACTTATTGAAAGAAAAGCTGCCAAATTCAACAAAGAGATAAAACCTGTCTCGCTCACTTTCCAAGCAATTTTAACGGTTTTAGAAGGTCCACTTAGCCGACAATGATCCTCTTTGCCTCCTATTAAACGACTCATAAAAAGAACAGTTTGAGTGGCGATAAACACAGTACGGTCTGACGCTTTTCTTACAGCTGTTACAAAACCATAGCGAATATGTTTTATATAAGTTGGATCTAAATGTGCAGGATTATTTAAATCAACAGGAACACCTACACCTATCATAGCACTTCGTGTTCGATTACCAAATCCATCATCTCGCTCAACGACTTTTGGGGTAATCATCGTTGTAAAGACTCGCCCCATGCGTTCTATTTTAAACTCTATGGGTTCTCTTCCGTGAAAAGCTACATAATTCATCAAATCTTCAAAGCTTTCAACCCGTCGTCCATCCATTTCAACAAAACGATCACCTAATTCCAAACCGGATTGAAGAGCAGGGCTATCTTTTACCAAAGAACCAACAACGGGCTCAATGGCTACACGACCATAGATAAAGAAAAAAAATGTTAGAATAACAACAGTAAAAAGAGCATTGAAGAAAGGACCGGCAAAAACAGTTGCTGCTTTTTTCCAAGCATGCGCACTAGCAAATGAACCATCAACAATCAGAGATGATTGGGATGATTCCGTATCGATTTTTTCCTCATCCCCAACAAATTTTACATAACCTCCTAAGGGGATAAGTGCTAAACGCCACTTCGTGCCATGCTTATCTGTATAACTCGCTATTTCTGGTCCAAATCCAAGCGAAAAAATTAACGCCTTAATACCACACAACCGACCAATGAGATAGTGCCCAAATTCGTGCACAAAAATGATAATCATAATGATGAAAAGAATACTCAAACTTCTTAAAAGAAAATCACCCATAGTGACGATATGATTTAAAAGCTCCAAACTATCTTCTCCCAATTAGATCATACTAAAAAGATTAAAAGGCGCATCCATATCAGACATAAATGAACCAATTAAATAAAGAAGAAAAGCTGCCCCTACCAATCCATCTATACGATCCATAAAACCACCATGTCCAGGCAATAAAGAACTAGAATCTTTAACAGAAAACCGTCTTTTGAGCCATGATTGCCCTAAATCACTCAATTGTGAAACAATTGACAAAACAAGTGTAAGGAGTGGCACAAAAAAACTGGCTAAATTTATATCAAAAAATCCAAAAGCAACCCATATACCACCGAAAACTCCGACAAATGTACCACCAAGTGCTCCTGACCATGTTTTATTAGGAGAAAATTGTGGTGCTAATTTAGGGCCCCCTAATGCACGTCCGATAAAATAACCACCAATATCTGTTCCCCACACTATCGTAAATAAGAAAATAACAACTTGGAACCCCAACAGTTCATGATCCCGTAGAAAGCATAAAGCAACAACAGGAAAAGAGGCATATAAAAAACCACAAAAAACCCAACCACTCTTTTTTATAGATATAATAGCTAACACTGTAGCTAAAACGATTAAAACACAAAAAATCAATGAAGCAGATACACTCAACACTAAAAAAAAGCCAAAGATTAAATAAAAGATACTTGCTAATATTTTTTGTAAAATACACCATTTCTCTTTAGTAATACTCATCCACTCATAAAGAACAAAACCGCCAATACACCATACAAATAAAAAAAAGAAATTTCCTCCCAACCATGTTAGATACAACGCAATAATGCCAAAAACAAAAGCTGTCAGAATACGATAAACCAAATTAGACAAAACAACATCCAAACAATAAAAATAGAAAATACAAGCTCTAAAATTAACGCAAGAAAAACTCCCCTACGCAGTATTTTTATCTCATACTTGTATAATTTCTCTTATAATTTATCATAAATAATTCAGTCTACTAAGATAGCGCTTATGAAACTAATAATCAATGAAAACAGCTTCAAAAATCTCCGTCAAAATTATAAAATATTTTTTTAATATTTTCTCAAATATAAAATAAAAAAGCAGTTACCTCTGCCCCATACAAATTAACTAATATAGGTTTCGTATAAAAACACTTTTCTATCAACTATTCGTCATTAAAAAACGAATTACGCCACATAACATCTGCTTGATCAATTATACTCACATGTTTTATAATGAGAAATAAGAGAAAGGTTAGGCTTGTTTTTTTCATTATATTCTTTCCCCAACCTTCATCTTAGAATATTTGAATAATTTCTAATAATGCTTTCATTATGCATTTTAACAAAGACGTGTTCAACTAAAAAACCGCACCATGCTGTTAAATAGTGTCTCCCACCAAAGGGCATGATTTACCACGCAGACTAAAAAATTAAAACATCTGCCCTTTCAAATCAGTCTCTCCCATATCAAAATGATAGAATACCTTCCTGCATAACACCTTGCTACCACAGAGCACACCACGCCCTACAATTATCCCTAGAAACAATTTACAGGCTGGGAATATAACATCCTTTTTCTAGCGACAAAATCGTCTTAAACGTGCATAATTTCAGATTCTTTTACGGCTAAAATTTTATCAATATCAGCAATAGTTTCATCTGTGAGTTTTTGAACTTTCTCAGACAAACTATGGGCTTCATCTTGTCCAATTTCACCATCTTTTTCTAACTTTTTCAAATTGTCCAGACCATCCCGACGAACATGACGTGTAGCAACACGCGCTTGCTCTGCATAGTGATGCGCAATTTTTACAAGTTCTTTACGGCGCTCTTCATTCAACTCAGGCAAAGGAATACGTAAATTCGTACCATCAGTTATGGGATTTAAACCAAGACCAGAATCGCGAATAGCGCGCTCTACAGCTCCGACCATCGTTTTATCCCATACAGAAACAGAAAGCATCCGAGGTTCAGGAACAGAAATATTAGCAACTTGATTTATATGCACAACAGAACCATAAGATTCAACGGTCAACGGTTCTAATAAACTGGCCGATGCACGTCCAGTCCGCAAACCACCTAATTCATGTTTAAAAGCCGTAATAGCACCATCCATGCGACGTTTCAGATCATCCATAATTGATGTAACATTCATATTTCTGTCTCCTTCAATTGTTCTTTGAAGCTTACCCTTATTCCGATACTATTGTAAAGCGTCCTGTTCCATTCAAAACCTTAGCCAAACCGCCTTTTTCATGAATGGAGTACACAATAATCGGTACATTGTTCTCACGTGCTAAAGTGACCGCCGTTGAATCCATAACAGATAATCCCCATTGCAAAACTTCAACATGTGTTAATTGGTCAAAACGCTTAGCCGTAGGGTCTATTTTTGGATCTGCTGAATAAATACCATCAACTTGTGTTCCTTTAAGAAGGACATCCGCACCAATTTCTGCTGCACGTAAAGTGGCAGCAGAATCAGTGGTAAAAAATGGATTTCCTGTACCCCCTGCAAAAATAACAACTTTTCCCTGATTCATATAAGCTATTGCTTTACGTTGCGAGAAACTTTCACAAATTTGTGGCATAGCAATCGCAGAGAGTACAACCGTTTCAACGCCTAATTTTGTCAATGATGTTCGCAATGCTAAAGAGTTAATAGCCGTTGCAAGCATTCCCATATGATCACCTGTCACTCGATCTCCACCATGCGAAGCAACAGCAACGCCACGAAAAATATTTCCCCCACCTATTACAACCGCAACCTCTATCCCCATTGCGCGCACTTCTGCAATATCAGCGGCAATACGGTCTACAACAGAAACATCAATGCCAAAATTCTGCCCTCCCATAAGAGCTTCACCAGAAGCCTTTAAAAGAATACGTTTATACGGAAGTGCTAATGCCATTAATAATCTCCCCAAAAGCCCATTTACTTTTTGCTTTTGACATCACGAAGGGCACCACTTTTTTCACGTGACGCCCTCTCAACAATTACACTGTTCCCCTCAGAGATTCTACAACCAATGATATGACTTTAAATCTCTGGTCAAGAGTTTGCAATAACTAGCCTTTTACAGCAGCAGCAACCTCTGCAGCAAAATCAGACTCCTCTTTTTCTACACCTTCACCTAGTGCAAAACGAATAAAGCCTGTGATTTTTGCTGGTGCACCAATTGATTTCTCAGCGTCCTTTAAAGCTGCCTCAACAGTCATATCAGGATTCATAACAAAAGCCTGTGAAAGCAAAACAACCTCTTCAAAAAATTTACGCATACGCCCTTCTACCATTTTTTCAATGATATTTTCAGGCTTTCCAGACTGACGTGCTTGATCTGAAAAAATTGCTTTTTCACGTTCAACAGCAGAAGCATCAACACCTTGTGCTGTAAGTGCTAATGGATTGGTTGCCGCAATATGCATTGCGACCTGCCGACCAAAAGCAAGAGCAGCCTCTTTATTTCCTGTTGTCTCAATCGCAACCAAAACACCAAGTTTTCCAAGCCCATCAGCCACACTATTGTGTATATAAGTCGCAACAACACCATTCTCAACAGACAATTTAGCGGAACGACGAAATGTCATATTTTCGCCAATTGTGCCAATTGCATCTTTAATTGTAAGCTCTACAGTCTTCTCAGAACCTGGATAAAGAGAAACAGAAACAGATTCAACATCCCCTGACGTATCTAAGGCAGCAGTTGCTACTTTACGCACGATGTCTTGGAATCCATCATTGCGTGCAACAAAATCTGTTTCAGAATTAATCTCAACCAAAACTGCATGTGAATCTTTTGATACGACTCCGATTAATCCCTCAGCTGCTGTACGACCAGCCTTTTTATCTGCTTTAGCTATTCCTTTTTTACGAAGCCAATCAACAGCAGCTTCCATATCACCATTGGTCTCTGCTAGGGCGGCTTTACAGTCCATCATACCAGCGCCAGATAGTTCTCGAAGTTCTTTTACTTGTGCAGCAGTAATGCTCATATTTGCCTCTTTATTTTGTAACAGTGAAAGCGTGCAAAATCCCTCTGCACGCCTATAACTTCTTCTTTAGACAATAAAAGTACCTTAATTAGGCATTTTATATTATTCAGAAACCTCTGAAACTGCATTTTCTTCCAAAATAGGCTCCATAGGTGCATCAACTTGAGCTCCTAAATCGATACCCATTGCTCCTTGCTGGCGTGCAATACCATCAAGAGCAGCACGGGCAAAAAGATCGCAATAAAGAGAAATTGCACGTGAAGCATCGTCATTACCTGGTATTGGATGTGTCACGTCATCGGGATCACAATTGGTATCAATAATAGCAATTACAGGAATACCCAAACGCTTTGCTTCTTGGAGTGCAATATTTTCTTTATTTGTATCGATAACAAATATAAGATCTGGAACAGAACCCATATCTTTAATACCACCAAGCGCACGATTAAGCTTTTCACGATCACGTTCGAGATTTAAACGTTCTTTTTTGGTAAAGCCTTGTGCTTCAGCGGCAAGAATTTTGTCAAGCTTACGCAAACGATGTATTGAATTGGAAATCGTTTTCCAATTTGTGAGCATGCCACCAAGCCAACGCGCATTAACGTAATATTGGGCAGAACGATTGGCCGCATCAGCGATAATGTCAGATGCTTGTCGTTTCGTACCAACAAAGAGAATACGACCACCACGCGCTACAGTATCTGAAACAAGTTTAAGTGCTTGATGTAAAAGTGGAACGGTCTGAGCAAGGTCAATAATATGGATATTATTACGCTGACCATAAATATAGGGAGTCATTTTGGGATTCCAGCGATGAGTCTGGTGACCAAAATGCACACCGGCTTCTAAAAGCTGGTGCATAGTAAAATCGGGTAGTGCCATAAATCTTATCCTTTCCGGTTCAACCTCCGCGGAAAAAGCAGGAAGACCTGCTACCGGCGGATGCTTGCTAGAAGTTTCTCACAGATCATTTGCAAACACCCAGACTCCGCGTGTGGAATAGCGCAAACATACTAATATTTGATTCTTTTTCAAGTTATTTTCTTTAATCATTTAATATTTGCATTTTCACATTGATTAAGATCTTTTCCAAGTTCCAAGAATTCGAGACTGTTCAATTTTGCACGCACTGAAAAAGTTCCATAATCTATATGAAGATCTCGCATGACACCATTCTCATGTAAGAGAAAACTGCTACGATAAACCGGCAAACCATCTTTATTTTCTCCATCATCAAAATAAGAAATTGTAACAGGCCAATATTCTTCTTCATCCAATTTTCTTACTTTTTCCGTTTCGCTATCAGATAAAAGCGTTTTCTTTTCCCCTATGACGATACTTTCTTTTATAACTTTATCTGCTTTATTTGTCCCATCAAATACAGTAACATTGTAAAAATGATCTCCTGCTTTTGCATGGCGGATAATATTTTTTAGTTGCATCATTGGAAATTCAGCCATTGCAAGCTTATACTCTTTTCCCTTTGGCTTTTTTAAGGTAACTGTAATACCATCTTGCGTACGCTCCGCAACCCCCTCGGCACGATGCACAACCTCTTCTCCCTCTTGATCTGTAATATTAAAACGAAATGTACGGCTGTCTCCTGTTTCATAACTCGTCGTCTGTTGATCCGTCAAACGTACTGGCATATCTTCAATGTGAACACGGCTAATGAAACGAAAACGTGTGCTATAGCCCTGGCATGCCGAACCAGTGAGCTCGTAAACCATTCGTCCTGACATCGCAGAAATTGTCATTTCATGAGAAACACTATCGAGATGAAAATCATAAATTGCTCGATGAGGCACAATAAAAATGGGCTCTTCAGCTCTCGCAGTACATAAAAAAACAATATATAAAATTATTATAAATAATGATCTAATCATTCCCAACTTCCGAACTTTATCCCCGTTGCATAACATCATACAATAAGGCAAAAAAGGCTAATTTCTCAATTAACCACACATTTTCTTAAATCAAAAAATAGATTATGCAATGAATATATTATAAAGCAGCTATGGAGTTAAAATTATGACCAATATGATTGAAAAAAACTTAGAAAAATTCGGAATCACTCTTCCTGAAGTAATCTCCCCCCTTGCCAATTACATCACCACTTCACAAAGTGGCAATCAACTCTTTATTTCTGGACAACTCCCTCTTATTAATGGAAAACCTATAGCTATCGGTAAAGTTGGTGCAACTGTGAATACCGAACAAGCCCAAAAAGCATCTGAAGCTTGCGCTCTCAATATTCTCGCGCAACTCAAGGCAACTCTGGGTGACTTAAATAAAATAAAACGTGTGGTCAAAATTACTGTTTTTGTGGCTGTAGATTCTCATTTTACCGATATTCCTTTTGTTGCCAATGGAGCTTCTAATTTATTCGTCAATATCCTTGGTGAAATTGGAAAACACGCCCGTTCTGCTATTGGTGTTGCCTCTCTTCCTATGGATGTTCCTGTAGAAGTTGAAGCCATCATAGAAATCTAAACCTTCATTAAGACAGTGCATTATCCTAAATATAACTGAAGTCAAAGTACTTCTTTGTCTTACACTCTGATAAACCTTGCATTTTTTCGTTTTTAAATTAGAATCTTAAACTTACGATAAAAGGAAATATTTGTATGAAACAAGCTTATGACAATAATAATATTTTTGCTAAATTGATTCGCAATGAAATCCCTTCTGTTCGTGTCTACGAAGATGATGATGTTATTGGATTTATGGATATCATGCCACAGGCACCAGGTCATACGCTGGTCATTCCTAAAAAAGGCTCTAGAAACTTACTTGATGCAGATCCTGAAACATTATTTCCTGTTATTAAAGCTGTTCAAAAAATTGCAAATGCTGTCAAAAAAGCCTTTCAAGCAGATGGCATAACTGTCATGCAATTTAATGAAGCAGCTAGTCAACAAACCGTCTATCACCTTCATTTTCATATTATACCACGTATGGAGGGAATAGAGCTTACCCCTCATAATGATATGGTAACGCCTCCAGAAATACTTGAAGAGAATGCAAAAAAAATCCGTGCAGCTTTATAACACACTCTTAAGTTGTTGTGCTTTTTTTTCCTAAACGTTTTTTTGTAAAGTTTTCCATTTTACTTTTCTTTGAACTTACAGATATATCGGAAGATGAAATTTCTAACTGTAAGCTTTCTTTTTTACCATTTGATTTTTGTGTCAATACGCGAACGGTACCACCATTGCGTAACTTTCCAAATAAAATTTCATCAGCTAATGGCTTTTTAATATATTCTTGTATAACACGCCCTAATGGGCGTGCTCCCATCTGAGAATCATATCCTTTATTAGAAAGCCATAAAGTTGCAGAAGGGCTTAATTCAAAACAAATTCCCCGATCAGCTAATTGTGCTTCAAGCTGAAAAATAAATTTTTGCACTATCTGATTGATGATTAAATGAGATAAAGATGCAAACGGAATAATTGCATCTAACCGATTACGAAATTCTGGTGTAAAGAGTCGATTGATTGCTTCTATATCCTCACCATCACGATGTACTTTCCCAAATCCAATAGCTGATTTTGCCATATCTGAAGCACCAGCATTGGTTGTCATAATCAAAATAACATTGCGGAAATCAATTTTCTTACCATTATGGTCTGTTAATCTACCATAATCCATTACCTGCAATAAAATATTAAATAACTCTGGATGCGCTTTCTCAATCTCATCTAGCAATAGAACTGCGTGAGGTTTCTGATCAACGGCATCTGTAAGGAGACCTCCTTGATCAAACCCTATATAACCTGGAGGTGCTCCGATTAAACGTGCTATCGTATGCCGTTCCATATATTCTGACATATCAAAACGCAATAATTCAATGCCTAAAGATGATGCAAGCTGTTTTGCAACTTCAGTTTTTCCTACACCTGTTGGTCCTGAAAATAAATAACTTCCTATTGGTTTATCCGGTTCGCGTAAACCTGCTCGCGCCAATTTTATGGATGAAACTAAGACGGAAATTGCCTGATCTTGACCATAAACAACATGTTTGAGTTCTCTTTCAAGCTTACTCAGTATCTTCTGATCATTCCGGGAAACTGTTTTTGGTGGAATTCTTGCAATTGTAGCAACAGTCGCTTCAATTTCTTTAACACCTATACTCTTCTTGCGTTGTTTTTGTGGCAAAAGCTTTTGCGCTGCTCCACTTTCATCAATAATATCAATTGCTTTGTCAGGTAACCTACGGTCAATTATATAACGTGAAGATAATTCTACAGATGCCTTCATCGCCTGATCTGTATATTTAATCTGATGAAAATCTTCAAAATAAGGCTTCATCCCCTGCAAAATCTTAATCGCATCTGTAACAGAAGGTTCATTAATATCAATCTTCTGAAAACGACGCTCTAAAGCACGATCTTGTTCAAAGAATTTGCGATATTCTCTGTAAGTCGTCGAACCAATACATCGCATAGTTCCAGAAGATAATACAGGTTTCAAAAGATTTGCTGCATCCATATTTCCCCCTAATGTCGCTCCTGCTCCAATTAAGGTATGAATTTCATCAATAAATAAAATAGCATCTGGATACAGCTCAAACTCTTTAATAACTTGCTTTAAGCGTTCTTCAAAATCACCGCGATAACGTGTACCTGCAACAAGTCCCCCCATATCAAGAGAAAATATTGTTGCATTTGATAAAACTTCAGGCACTTGCCCATCAACAATGCGCTTTGCCAATCCCTCAATTATAGCGGTTTTCCCCACTCCAGGATCACCAACCAAAAGCGGATTATTTTTTGACCTTCGACATAAAACCTGAATCATGCGTGAAATTTCTATTTCACGGCCAATTAATAAATCAATTTTTCCATTACGTGCTTTACAATTGAGATCAACACAATAATTCGTTAAAGCACTTGTTCCTCTTTCACCATTATCCGAAATCTGCTGATCTAATTGCTCTTCAAGTCCTTCAAGTAACATGGATAACCCATCATCACGCGTGACACCCTGTGAAATAAAACGTACAGCATCATAGCGTGTCATTCCCATCTCTTGAAGAAAATATGCTGCATGGCTTTCACGTTCAGAAAAAATTGCAACAAGAACATTTGCCCCCGATACTTCATCTTTTCCAGCCGATTGTGCATGAATCACCGCACGTTGGATAACACGCTGGAAAAAAGCTGTAGGCTTTGTATCCTCATCAGCTCTAATCTGTTCATCTAACTCTGAGCGAAGATAATTGGTTAAGCGCTCTCGCAATTCCTCCACATCTACTTGGCAAGCCTGAATAACGGAATTTGCATCGGCATCATCTAACAGCGCAAGTAGAAGATGCTCTAGTGTTGCATATTCATGGCGTGCTTGAGTAGCAATTGTTAATGCACGATGCAAAACCTCTTCAAGACTAGGTGTAAAAGATGGCATAGCTCCTCACTTCCATTCCATTACACATTGTAACGGATGTTCATTTTGACGCGCACATTCCCTCACTTGTAATATTTTCATTTCAGCGACTTCATAAGTATAAGTCCCACATTCTCCTATCCCATTGTGATGAACATTTAACATTATCCGCGTTGCCTCTTCGAAACTTTTTTTAAAAAAGTTCTTCAAAACGAAAACAACAAAATCCATAGGTGTGTAATCATCATTAAGCAAAAAAACGCGACATAATTTAGGTTTTTCAAGTTTTTCTCTAGCCTTAGGCATTATAACCGCACCATGCCTACCTTCATCCCAATTCTTGCCCTTTTCATTATGCATAATACGAGCTATAGAGTTTATTATGAGCATCTGTCCCATTATCGTTTTCCATGCAGCACATTTTTATTAATTTTAAATTCTTTCATAACTATTGCAATACCTGTTTGTATTAGAAAAAAAATTTCCTCTATGGTTAGACTTCAATCGCTCACTCATAAAATAACTTCTGTAAACAAATTAGTAATACCATTCGTCTAAACTGCATCAATAAATTACAGAAAAGGAAGCTTTATAGAAGTTTTTTAGGATAAATGGAGAAATAGGATACTGCAAGTGTATATTAATTATCAAAAAATTATGCGCTACTGTAAAACAATAGCAATTTCTTTTGTTATGTTAGCTTTTTCTTACTGTTGGGCATCCGCCACACCTCAAGGGGCCTATCCTGATAAGTATGCGGCTATTGTTATAGATGCTACTACGGGAAAAACTCTATTTCAAGCCAATGCAACACTGAAACGTTATCCTGCTTCTTTAACAAAAATGATGACATTGTACCTCCTCTTTGAAGCTATGCAGATGCGTCGTGTGACACCAAATACACCAATTCCTGTTTCACATTATGCAGCAATGCGTCCACCGACAAAAATTGGATTTAAAGCAGGCCAAACAATTTCTGCAGAATCAGCAGCTAAAGCACTCATTACAAGATCCGCAAATGATGTTGCTGCTGCCATTGCAGAATATCTTGGAGGTAGTGAAAAAAAATTCGCTCAAATGATGACAGTAAAAGCCCGTAAACTTGGCATGAAACATACACATTTTGCAAATGCTTCAGGACTTCCGGATGTGCACAATTATTCTACAGCACGAGATATAGCGACTTTATCATT
Source organism: Bartonella sp. AC10YNML (assembly GCF_042196825.1). Taxonomy (NCBI): domain Bacteria; kingdom Pseudomonadati; phylum Pseudomonadota; class Alphaproteobacteria; order Hyphomicrobiales; family Bartonellaceae; genus Bartonella; species Bartonella sp. AC10YNML. The sequence goes on from NZ_JBHIRA010000008.1 coordinate 64,183, forward strand.
AGCTTTACGTAAACATTTTCCCAAACAATATAAATTGTTCAAAACAAAAAGTTTTAATTTCCGTGGACATAAAATTAACAGCCACAATAAACTTGTTAAAATAATGAAAGGTGTCGATGGAATTAAAACAGGCTACACACAAATGTCAGGTTCTAATTTAGCAACTTCGATGCGTCTTGAGGGGCGCTCTATTGTCGCTGTTGTTATGGGAGGTAAATCATCTACTGCACGTGACGAGCATATGGCTAGCTTATTGAATCAATATTTGCCCAAAGCAAGCCAAATGAAAAGTGGTGAACGTTTAATAGCTTCTGTACGCTATCACTTACCCACTGGGGCCAATACTCCTATACCGACCATTAAAGCTGATTCAAGTAATTTTGACGATGAAATTTCGACTATGTTGACAGCATTTGCAGAACAACCTAAAAACTCCAATATCGCAATAACGGCTGTAAATAAGGTAATTATACCAATACCGAATCCTCAAAAAACTATACCAGCTGAGACTCATAAAATTGTAACAGTCTCTTTGTCCGAAAATGCCGGATGGGCTATCCAAATTGGTTCTCTTCCTAGTGAAGAACAAGCAAAAACTCTACTTTTAAAAGCAAAAAATATAGCTTTTTCTACTTTAAAGCATGCATCTTCACACATGCAACTGTTTGAAAAAAGTGGGCGGCGTTATTACCGAGCACGCTTTACAGGGTTTCAATCAAAAAAAGCTGCATTTGATGCTTGCTCTACATTAAAGAAAGCAAATTTTAACTGCTATACTGTAGCCTACTAAAAATTTTTGAATTCTGCGTTAAGGATAGTATTATGACAGATAATGCTTTTGCTTCATTCCATAAAAAAGAAATTTTATTGAAGCAATCATCCCTCCTTTCATTGCGTTCTCTTCACGATGCTGCCGCAAAACTTACTGGTTTAAAATATAATTCGACAGCATTAGATACACAGTCTCTTGTTAACCTTCTCATTTGCCAAACAATGCGCAACCGTCGTCTCATAATGCCTCCTGTACGCATTCATTTACGCGTTGCGAGCCAAACTGGTAATGTGCCTATTAAAATCCGTTTAGGAGCAACAAATATTTAATTCTACAGACCCTCTCTAAAAAATTATTTTATTATTAACCATTATCTACAGCCTTAGAAAACCTTTTGATAAACATACTTTTTTCTTAAATTGTTGAATTTTTCTGACAGCTTTTCCAACTATCCAATATCTCCAAGCTTTTAATAAAAACATTGTTAATGACATAAAAATACCCAATATTTTTCCACTTTTTGGATTTAATATAAAAAATTGTCCTTGATATCTTTCTGGAAAAAATGAATAGCTTCATTAGATGAAAGCTTATCATTTGATGGGATTATTGTAAAAGTTCAATAAAGAAAATCTCTCTTAATAACGCTCCCCATACAACATAAACGCTGTAAAAAAACAATCTCACTCCTCTTACTTGTATTTATGTCAAAAGGCACAGAAAATTGGAAAATACAAATACTATCGATGAAAAAACGTAAACAAATTATCAGATTAAATATTATAATAACGATTTCCATAAGATTTTAATTTATAATTATAATTTATTTTTTGCATATTGAATAAGAGATTTTCGTAAAATGCTCTTATTTTACTTCTTATATTGAATCAGTCAAAATCGCTCGCTTGCTCATCACGAGAAAAATTGGCATATAAACTATTTAAAAAAGGATGATAGTGTTGGTTTTCTCTCTTTATAAATAAAAATGCTAATACTCTATAGATTTTATACCATCCATGGAAAACTTACATTATATTATTCATATGCAAGATACTGATTTATAAAGATAATTAATTATTTTGCATGTTAGATGAGAATCTCGAATATCGTAAGATTCTCTCATTAAAAATCTGTTTATGTTGAATCAATCAAAACCGTCTCTTGCATGTTATGAGCGAGATTAGTGTGTAGCGTGAAACTGTACCAAAAAGACTAAAAATGCCTATAATGAACCGTTTCAAATGCCAAGAGCTTTGTCCCTGTACAGAGGGGCGGCTCTGGCAAAGTGTGCAACCATGCCAGCGTACTCTTTTTATTAAGCATAAAGATGGGGACAGCTCAATGGATTTACTGTTATATCATTCACAGGTGCCATCGTGAAATGAGCTTGGGAGCGTTGAGAGATATTTTTTTAAAACGAACTCACGAACGCGTAACACGATAATGTTCTATTGTGTGCATTCTATTCTCATGAGAATTTTTATAAATATTTCTTAATGTATACGTTATTATTTATTTTAATTTTTTTGTCGGTAAAAAATTTATAAATAAAAAAGATATTTCCAATATATCTCTTAATTATTGTAAATTAGTGTTTTTTTTCAAGGCATTTTTTACCATACTAGGTAGAAAAAACTTCACTTTTAAAAAATTAAAGTCTTTAAAACTCTACTCTCTTCATCATAATTATTCAGATTTAAAACAAATTTTCCTTGGATACTCAGGCATAATCTTCCATTATTTAAAAGATATATGGCTATGGAAACTTTTTAAAGCCATAAAACCCAGCTAAAAATAATGGCAGATTGATCACTAACTTTACTTTACGCTTTCTTATTTTTTCCAAATTACACTTTTTCCCCACTTTAGAGACAAATCAAACAGATGCACAACACTCTCCCCTCCAAGCTTGCATGCAACACCTATTATTCGTTAAGAAAACACTGAATGATCTCAGATTTATTTCAAACTACTGCTGCATTAAAGTGGAACTTTGATTTATAAGGAACAAAAAACATAAGCTTTATTAGGAAATACGATCTCTCTCCCAAAAGTCCAGTTATGGATTGAAAAATGTTCCAGCTCTTAACAAGATATCGCATTGACTGCAAGACCGCCTTTACTTGTCTCTTTATAGCGTTCACTCATATCATGACCAGTCTGGCGCATTGTTTCTATACAAGCATCAAGAGAAACAAAATGATCTCCATTACCATGTAATGCAAGAGAAGAAGCCGTTACCGCCTTAACAGCCCCCATTGCATTACGCTCAATACAAGGAACTTGTACAAGACCTGCAACAGGATCACACGTCATTCCTAAATGATGTTCAAGCGCAATTTCCGCTGCATTTTCAATTTGAGCTGGTGTTCCACCTAACGCCGCGGTTAACCCTGCTGCAGCCATTGAAGATGCCGTTCCAACTTCACCTTGACACCCAACTTCTGCACCAGAAATAGAGGCATTATGTTTGATAACACCGCCAATAGCTGCTGCCGTTAATAGAAAATTATGTATTCCCTTTCGATCTGAACCATCATTAAACTGAAGATAGTAACGCAAAACGGCTGGGACAACACCAGCAGCCCCATTTGTTGGTGCTGTAACAATACGACCACCTGCTGCATTTTCTTCATTGACTGCTATAGCATATACCGAAAGCCAATCATTTGCAAAAAGTGGATAATTGCAATTTTTCTTTTGATTTTCCAAAAGTGTATCATGCAGTTTTTTAGCACGCCTTGGAATACGTAATCCACCAGGCAACTCACCTTCTTGTGAAAGACCTCTATTAATGCAATTTGTCATCGCTGAAAAAATTTCATCAAGCCCAGCATCAAGAGAAGAACGCTCTATTTTTATTTCTTCATTTAAGCGTTTCATTTCAGCAATTGAAAATCCTGATTTTTCTGCCATTGATAACATTGTACGAGCAGAATCAAATGGATATGGCACCTCAGACACTTCTGATTCTATATTACCATTCATGTGTCTTAATTCATCCTCAGTTACAACAAAGCCACCACCAATAGAATAATAAATCTGCCGCAAAAGAACATTCCCATCAGTATCAAGCCCTTCAAATGCTAGTCCATTCGTATGACCAGGGAGAATTTCCTTTCGTTCAAAAATAAGATCACGTTGCAAATCAAACTGATAAACGGGATGGCCTTCTGGTTGCACTTTTTTTTCACGTATAACTTTTTCTAACAGGAATCCCATGCTATCAGGATCAACAGTAGACGCTTTTTCTCCTAAAAGTCCTAATATGATAGCTCTATCTGTCGCATGACCAATACCTGTGAAAGCTAAAGAACCATAAAGATAAACACGTATACGAGAAACTTGGTTATCAGATAACTGAGAAAAATCTCGTATCCTTTGCAAAAACATATTAGCCGCTGTCATCGGCCCCATCGTATGTGAGCTAGAAGGACCAATACCAATTTTAAAAAGTTCAAAAACAGATAAAAACACGAACCACCTCAAAACTCCAATATGGTCTGAGTATACGCTTTTCTATAACGTTTGTCCTGTTTAAAATCAAATTGCGAGATAGAGTAAAAAAATGATAGCAATAAACACGAATGTTGCTCGTCTTGCTACCACCCAACACCCTCTTTCTATAGTGCTTTCCATTAGCCAACCTTCAAAACGAACAATGCCCTTAGAGTCATCACTCTCTTAATGTTTCGAACGTAGTAAAATAAGTGTTAATATGCAACATCATAATTTAATAAGAATGAAAAAATTCTACCAAGCATATTTTTCATAATGCACCAAGTTCTTCAAAGTATATGCTTAATGATATAAAATATTTTATGGACATGCTTCGATGAAACGTACAAAGTTTTCTAACGGTTCTCGTTCTGTCTCAAAATTGTTTTCTGGAGCACTCATATCGCGATAACCAAGTGCCATACCACAAATAATATTCCGATCAGAAGGTACAGATAAAAGCGTACGAATTTGTTTATGATAATCAGCAAAAGCTGCTTGGGGACAGGTATCCAATCCAAATCCACGTGCTGCTAACATAATGGTCTGCATAAACATACCCAAATCAAGCCAACTCCCTATTTCCATGTCGTGATCCATTGTAAATAAGAGTCCTACAGGTGCATCAAAAAATAAAAAATTTCGTGCTTTTTGATGAAGCATTTTTTCTTCATCTCCTTTTTGAATTCCAAGACTCTGATAAAGATCCAAACCAACTTTTCGACGCCTTGAAATATAAGGCTCACGCCACTGACGTGGATAATAACTATATTCACGCTCTCCTTTTACACCTGAAAGCACAAGTTGTGAAAGCTCTTGCCCTACTTTCTGTAATACACTTCCTGTAAGCACAATCACTTGCCATGGCTGAATATTTGTTCCAGATGGTGCACGTGCTGCAAGTTTTAAGATTTCTTTGATTGTTTCCAAACTAACTGGCTGATCAGTAAAAGCGCGAATTGACTTTCGTGACAATATAGATTGAAAAACACTCATAGGAGAAACTGTCATTGTTTTTACTTTCTTTATGAAAAATAGTTTTTTCTTATCAAGGATAATATACTGCGAAAATACCTTTGCAGCTTTTTCAAACACTCTATTTCTTTAAATGACTTACACATTTCACGCAGTGGTAAATATTCCCCTTAGAGATAGTATAATCTATCTCTTTTAAGAGAAAGAAATTTGTCTAAAAGAAGACAAAATAAATTTATAATCAATGTCTAACCACCAACTCCGCTAAGCTCTCAAAAAACTCTCCTCAATTCGTTCTAAATCCTGTAGAAGATCATCAACATCATGCTGCATCTGCTTTAAATCAGTTCGTTTTTTATGAATTCCTGCAATTAATTTCTTAAGCTTTTTCTCATTATCAGGTGGTTTTCCAACCATTGTCAAAATATCAGATATTTCAGACAACGAAAATTTAACTCTTTTAGTACACAGGATTTGTTTTAACTTATGACGACCCGTTTATGTATAAAGCCGTGTATTTGCAAACCGAAAAGGGATAAGAAATCCCTCTTCTTCATAGCAAAGTTCGAGCTATTATTGAAAACTCACGTGTTAATTTTCCAATTGAATAATATTCGTACATTTTATTATTCTGTCTGCATAGATCACATTGTTATAAGAAATATGTCTATTTTTTATAAAACTTAGTGAGCACCTTAATCTCTAATTTTCTGCATTCTACTTTAGAAGAAAATACATTCACAAACATTGTATAGTAGAGAATCAATTATTTTTATATTACAGAAAGACTATTGATCTTTCATTATAAGTCCTTTTAAATCTTTATAGAAGATATCAATCAGAAATTTTCCTAAAATTCAAAATCAATCATTATTTGATTTGTAGATAATCAACTCTTTTCCTTGAATATGTTTTTTGAGTTTCACATACTTGGGAAAAAACTTTCTATACTGCCTTCAGAAATAAGAAAACTTTAAAATGAAGCAACAAGAAAGATAAGCATCATTACAAAACAATAAGCTACCAAAGATGTTAAAAATAACTATCGCCTTATAATTTTTGATATTTTTCAAGAGAATATACAACTTCTGCATTTCGAAATAAGAAAACGTCTGAACTTTCTATTCAGACGTTTTTTTATTATGTGATGTTGTATTTAAATTATTCTGCAACAGCCCCGGTTGTCATATTTGTCAACATAGCCTTAGCCACTTCGTTATTACTAGACTTACGCTGCTCATCTACAATCAAATCATCACGAACTGCAGCAATACGACGGATTTGAGAAATTGTACCACCCGTACCTGCTGGAATAAGACGACCGACAATAACGTTCTCTTTAAGTCCTTGCAAAGTATCAATTTTACCAGAAACTGCTGCTTCAGTAAGAACACGTGTTGTTTCCTGAAACGATGCCGCCGAAATGAAAGAAGGCGTTTGAAGAGAAGCTTTTGTAATTCCAAGAAGAATGGGATTACCAGATGCAGGTTTCTTCCCTTCTGCAATCAAATTATCATTGATTTCATCAAGTTCAATACGATCAACATTATCACCTGGAATATAACCAGAATCTCCAGATTCAGTAATTTCAACTTTTTGCAACATTTGACGAACAATCACTTCAATGTGCTTATCATTAATAAGAACTCCCTGCAAACGATAAACCTCCTGAATCTCATTAACAAGATAAGATGCCAAAGCCTCAACTCCCTTAATCGCCAAGATGTCATGAGGTGCTGGATTCCCATCAAGGATATAATCCCCCTTTTCAATTTGATCGCCTTCTTGGAAGTGGAACAACTTACCTTTTGGAATCAAGTATTCTACTGCCTCAAGAGTTTCATCATTTGGTTCAATAATGATACGACGTTTATTCTTATAACCACGGCCAAACCGAATTGTACCACTAACTTCAGCAATAATCGCATGATCCTTTGGACGACGCGCTTCAAAAAGCTCAGCCACACGAGGAAGACCACCCGTAATATCTTTCGTTTTGGCACTTTCCATCGGCAAACGAGCAATAACATCACCAGCCTTAACATGAGCACCAAGTTCAACAGAAAGAATAGTTTCCACTGACATCATATAACGGGCTTCACCTCCCTTATACAACTTAGCAATAGATTCACCTTCTTTATCCGTGTGAATAATAATGGCTGGTTTAAGATCCGCACCACGTGGATTAGCGCGCCAATCAATCACCAAACGCTTCGTAATACCCGTAGATTCATCAGCTGTTTCAGTGACAGATAAACCATCAATCATATCTTCAAAACCCACATAGCCTTCAACTTCCGTTAAAATTGGACGTGTATAAGGATCCCATTCTGCTATACGTTGGCCACGTTTAACCACATCACCATCATCAACAAAAATATGAGCACCATAGCTAACACGATGTACAACGCGCTCTTTTCCTAACTCATCCTTGATAAGGATAGCCATATTACGCCCCATAACAACCAAATGGCCTTCAGAGTTACGAACCACATTACGATTACGAATTTCCACCTTACCTTCATAAGATGCCTCTAAATACGATGAATCCACAACCTGCGCAGTTCCTCCTAAGTGGAAAGTACGCATAGTAAGCTGTGTTCCCGGCTCACCAATGGATTGAGCAGCAATAACACCAACGGCTTCTCCCTGATTAACAGGTGTTCCACGCGCCAAATCACGACCATAGCATTTTGCACAAACACCAAGACGTGTTTCACATGTTAATGCAGAACGAATTTGAACAGATTGAATCCCAGCTGCTTCAATCTTCGCAACATCAGCTTCCTCAATCATTGCTCCACCTTCAAGGATAACCTTTCCAGAGACAGGATGTAGAATATCAACAAGCGCTGTACGACCAAGAATTCTTTGCCCAAGGGAGGCAACAATTTGTCCTGCATCAACAATCGGCTGCATGGTAAGCCCTTTTGCGGTACCACAATCAACTGCTGAAATAATAGCATCCTGTGCAACATCAACAAGACGCCGTGTTAAATAACCAGAGTTCGCCGTCTTTAACGCAGTATCAGCAAGTCCTTTACGTGCACCATGCGTGGAATTGAAGTATTCATTAACAGTTAGACCTTCTTTAAAATTTGAAATAATGGGTGTTTCAATAATTTCACCCGATGGTTTTGCCATTAATCCACGCATACCGGCCAATTGTCTCATCTGGTTAGCAGAACCACGAGCACCAGAGTGCGACATCATATAGATCGAATTCATCGGTCGTTGACGACCTGTTTTAGGATCAAAATCGACGGCTTGAATACGTTTCATCATTTCATCTGCGACGCGATCTGTACATTTACCCCAAGCATCTACAACCTTATTGTATTTTTCACCTTGTGTAATCAAACCATCATTATATTGCTGTTCGTACTCCTTAGCCAAAGCTTCTGTTTCTGCAACTAAACGCGACTTACTATCAGGAATAACCATATCGTCCTTACCGAATGAAATTCCTGCACGACAAGCATAAGAAAAGCCAAGCTGCATAATACGGTCACAAAAAATAACCGTCTCTTTTTGTCCACAGTGCCGATAAACATGATCAATCATTTTAGAAATGTTCTTTTTCGTCATCTCTTGATTGACAATATCAAATGAGATATCCGCATTTCTTGGCAAAAGCTCACCGATAATCAAACGACCAGGTGTCGTATCATAAAGTTTAGAAACTTCTTTTCCATCCTTCCCCATATTCTTAACACGGCCTTTAATCTTCGTATGAAGCGTTACAACCTTATTTTCTAAAGCATAATGAAGCTCACCTATATCAGAAAAAGCCATTCCCTCACCTGGTTCTTTTTCAGAAACAATCGAAAGATAATAAAGACCAAGAACCATATCCTGTGATGGAACAATAATGGGAGCTCCATTAGCTGGATGAAGAATATTATTGGTTGACATCATTAAAACACGGGCTTCAAGCTGTGCTTCAAGAGAAAGCGGAACATGAACCGCCATCTGATCTCCATCAAAATCTGCATTAAAAGCAGTGCACACCAGCGGATGAAGCTGGATAGCTTTCCCTTCAATCAAGATAGGTTCAAAAGCCTGAATCCCCAAGCGGTGCAATGTTGGTGCACGATTGAGCAAAACAGGGTGTTCACGAATAACCTCATCCAAGATATCCCAAACTTCTGGATGTTCTTTTTCAACAAGCTTCTTTGCCTGCTTTACCGTTGATGAATAGCCTTTTGCATCAAGCCGCGCATAAATAAAAGGCTTAAATAATTCAAGAGCCATTTTTTTGGGAAGACCACATTGATGCAATTTTAATTCAGGACCCGTCACGATAACAGAACGCCCCGAGTAATCAACACGCTTCCCAAGTAAGTTCTGACGAAAACGTCCTTGCTTGCCCTTCAACATATCTGATAAAGACTTAAGAGGACGTTTATTGGCTCCAGTAATCACACGCCCACGCCGTCCATTATCAAACAATGCATCAACAGCTTCTTGTACCATACGCTTTTCATTGCGCACGATAATTCCAGGAGCACGCAATTCAATCAGCCGTTTCAAGCGGTTATTACGATTAATAACACGCCGATAAAGATCATTCAGATCTGATGTCGCAAAACGCCCACCATCAAGCGGAACCAATGGACGCAAATCCGGTGGAATAACCGGAATTGTTTTCATAATCATCCACTCTGGCTTATTTCCAGATTCAAGAAAATTTTCAACGATTTTAAGTCGTTTAATCAATTTTTTCTGCTTTAACTCTGAAGTTGTTTCAGCTAATTCAAGACGCAAATCATTAGCGATTTTATCTAACTCCATACTAGCTAAAAGCTCGTAAATAGCTTCAGCGCCAATCATAGCTGTAAACTGATCTTCTCCAAATTCATCAATAGCAAGCATATATTCTTCTTCAGAAAGAAGCTGATGGAGCTTAAGAGACGTCAATCCTGGTTCGGTTACAATATAATTCTCAAAATAAAGAACCCGTTCAATATCTTTTAAAGTTAAATCTAAAAGTGTAGAAATACGACCTGGTAATGATTTAAGAAACCATATATGCGCAACGGGTGCCGCAAGTTCAATATGCCCCATACGCTCACGACGTACGCGGGAAAGAGTGACCTCTACACCACACTTTTCACAAATAATGCCCTTATACTTCATGCGTTTATATTTGCCACATAGACATTCATAGTCCTTAATAGGGCCAAATATACGTGCACAAAAAAGACCATCACGCTCTGGTTTAAACGTCCGATAATTAATCGTCTCAGGCTTCTTAATCTCACCATACGACCAGGACAAAATTTTCTCAGGACTCGCAATAGAAATACGAATAGAGTCAAATGTCTGCGCTGGCGCTTGAGGATTGAAAAGATTCATGACCTCGTGGTTCATGCTGTTCTCCTTCAAAGATTCTTAGAACCTGTTGTAATATCTCATTTATTTTATAACAGATCTTCTTTAAAATACATTTACTTTTAAAAACAACCTGTATAGCCTTAATAAGGTTATTGAGCCTCTTAAAGTAATAAGAGCGCAGCCTTTTTCTAGTGCGCTCCTTGAATTATTATTCTGTCGTATCAGACAATGCCCGCTGTGCAATAAGTTCACGCGCATCATCAAGCTCCACATTAAGAGCAAGTGAGCGCATTTCTTTTACCAACACATTAAAGCTTTCGGGTATACCTGCCTCAAATGTATCATCACCACGCACAATTGCCTCATAGACTTTTGTTCGACCAGCCACATCATCTGATTTTACTGTTAGCATCTCCTGCAAAGTGTATGCAGCACCATAAGCTTCAAGTGCCCAAACCTCCATTTCACCAAAACGCTGACCACCAAATTGTGCCTTACCTCCTAATGGCTGCTGCGTAACAAGTGAATAGGGACCAATAGAACGTGCATGAATCTTATCATCAACAAGGTGATGCAATTTCAACATGTAAATATATCCCACCGTTACTGGACGATCAAAAGGCTCCCCAGTACGACCATCATAAAGCGTAACCTGCCCTGAACTATCTAATCCTGCGTCTTCCAGCATCATGTTAATATCAGACTCATGTGCTCCATCAAAAACAGGCGTTGCAATTGAAACCCCTTTCTTCATCTGTAAAGCCAATTTGTAAAGGCTTTCATTATCATACTGACGAACTGGTTCATTATGATTATCATCAGGCATAAGATTTTCAATACGCTGACGCAAAGGAAGTATATCCCCAGTTTCTTGATATAACTCTAACAAATCGCCAATCTTCTTGCCCATCCCGGCACATGCCCAACCAAGGTGCGTCTCAAGAATTTGTCCAACATTCATACGACTAGGCACACCAAGTGGATTCAAGACGATATCAGCATGGGTCCCATCTTCAAGAAATGGCATATCTTCTACGGGAAGAATACGTGAAACAACACCCTTATTCCCGTGACGCCCCGCCATCTTATCACCTGGTTGGATTTTGCGTTTCACAGCCACAAAAACCTTCACCATTTTCATGACACCAGGAGGCATTTCATCACCTCTTTGGACTTTTTCAACTTTATCCATAAAGCGACGTTGTAATGCTTCTTTTGATTCATCATATTGCTTACGCAAAGCTTCAATTTCATTTTGAAGCTTTTCATCCTCAACAGCAAATTGCCACCACTGTGATCGTGGATAATGCCCCATTACTGTACTATCAAGCTTTTTACTACCCGAAAAGCCTTTCGGACCTTCTACAGCAACTTTACCCGTCAACATATCGGTAAGACGCGCGTAAACATTGCGATCAAGAATCGACTGTTCATCATCACGATCTTTTGCTAAACGCTCAATTTCTTCACGCTCAATTGCCATAGCACGTTCATCTTTTTCCACACCATGGCGATTAAAAACCCGAACTTCAACAACAGTACCAAAAGTCCCAGGTGGCATACGCATAGAAGTATCACGAACATCGGATGCCTTTTCCCCAAAAATTGCACGCAGAAGCTTTTCTTCCGGCGTCATAGGACTTTCACCCTTTGGTGTAATCTTTCCAACTAAAATATCACCTGGTTGAACTTCAGCACCAATATAAATAATGCCAGCTTCATCAAGATTTCTTAACGCCTCTTCCGCAACATTAGGAATATCACGCGTAATTTCTTCTGGACCAAGTTTTGTATCACGTGCTGCAACTTCAAATTCCTCAATATGAATCGAAGTAAAGACATCATCAGCAACAATGCGCTCAGATAACAAAATGGAATCTTCGTAATTGTATCCATTCCAAGGCATAAAGGCTACAAGAACATTCCGCCCAAGAGCTAAATCACCAAGATCCGTGGATGGACCATCTGCAATGATATCACCCTTCTCTACCCTATCACCGACATGCACAAGAGGACGCTGATTAATACAAGTGGACTGATTAGAACGCTGAAATTTTTGTAAGCGATAAATATCAACACCTGATTTTGAAGGATCTAAATCTTCTGTTGCACGGATAACAATACGGGTCGCATCAACCTGATCAACAATACCACTACGTTTTGCACTCACAGCAGCTCCTGAATCGCGTGCAACAACGGATTCCATTCCCGTACCAACAAAGGGTGCCTCAGCGCGTACAAGAGGAACTGCCTGACGCTGCATGTTCGATCCCATCAACGCACGATTCGCATCATCATTTTCCAAAAATGGAATAAGCGCTGCTGCAACTGAAACCAACTGTTTTGGTGAAACATCCATCAAATCAACATGATCGCGTGGCGCCATTAAAACTTCACCTGCATGACGGCAAACAACAAACTCTTCTATAAAGCGGCCTTCACTATCTAATGAAGAATTAGCTTGAGCTACATAATGCTTTGCTTCTTCCATCGCAGAAAGATAAATAACTTCTTTTGTGACTTTACCATCAATAATTTTTCGATATGGGCTTTCAATAAAGCCATATTTGTTAACCCGAGCAAAGGTTGCTAAGGAGTTAATCAGACCAATATTGGGGCCTTCTGGTGTTTCAATCGGACAAATTCGACCATAATGCGTAGGATGGACGTCACGAACTTCAAAACCCGCACGTTCACGAGTCAAACCACCTGGACCAAGAGCAGAAAGACGGCGTTTATGGGTAATTTCTGACAATGGATTGGTTTGATCCATAAACTGAGACAATTGTGAAGACCCAAAAAATTCACGGACCGCTGCTGCCGCAGGCTTTGCATTAATCAAATCCTGTGGCATAACTGTATCAATTTCAACCGATGACATACGCTCTTTTATCGCACGCTCCATACGAAGAAGACCAATGCGATATTGATTTTCCATCAACTCCCCGACGGAACGAACACGACGGTTGCCAAGATTATCAATATCATCAATTTCACCACGTCCATCACGCAATTCAACCAACATCTTAACAACAGCAATAATATCCTCTTGGCGTAAAATGCGAACTGTGTCTGGACAATCAAGATCCATACGTAAATTCATCTTAACACGCCCGACAGCGGAAAGATCATAACGCTCTGGATCAAAAAACAATGAATGGAACATTGCTTCTGCTGTATCGATTGTTGGTGGTTCACCTGGACGCATCACCCGGTAAATATCAAATAACGCATCCTGCCGACTTTCATTTTTATCTACCTTCAAAGTATTGCGGATGTAAGCGCCAATATTCATGTGATCAATATCAAGAATATTGACTTGATCAGCACTAACATCGAGCAGAATTTTTAATACTTTTTCGTCAATTTCATCACCAGCTTCAAGGTAGATTTCACCTGTTTCGTAATTGACGATATCTTCGGCTAGATAACAACCTAATAAATCATCTTCACTAACTTTAACCGCTTTAAGTCCTTTTTCTACCAAAGACTTTGCAGTACGAACTGTTAATTTTTTACCAGCCTCCGCAACGACTTCACCACTATCTGCATCTATAAGATCAGAAATGAGCTTCATTCCTTTAAAGCGATCCACAGAATAAGGAACACGCCATCCTTCTCCATCACGCTCATAAGTCACTTTATCATAAAACGTCGATAAAATATCCGACGCATCCATACCTAATGCCATCAAAAGACTAGTAACAGGAATCTTGCGCCGTCGATCAATACGCGCATAAATGATATCTTTAGCATCAAACTCAATGTCAAGCCAAGAACCACGATATGGAATAACACGAGCAGCAAAAAGAAGCTTTCCTGATGAATGGGACTTTCCTTTATCATGGTCAAAAAAGACACCAGGAGAACGATGCATCTGAGAAACAATAACACGCTCCGTACCATTAACAATAAAGGTACCATTCGTCGTCATTAAAGGCATATCGCCCATATAAACGCCTTGCTCTTTAATATCTTTGATATCTTTGGAGCCAGTATCCTCATCAACATCAAAAACAATCAAACGCAATATGACCTTTAATGGGGCAGCATAAGTTAAATCACGTTGACGGCACTCTTCAACATCAAATTTTGGTAAATCAAATTCATAACCTACAAACTCAAGCATAGCTGTCCCGGAAAAATCTGAAATAGGAAAAACCGATTTAAAAACAGCTTGCAAACCTTCATCTGGTCGCCCACCTTTCGGTTCCTCAACCATGAGAAATTGATCGTATGAGGCTTTTTGAACCTCAATAAGATTCGGCATTTCTGCTACTTCAGGAATCTTACCAAAAAATTTCCGTACGCGCTTACGACCATTGAATTGAGACATCATTGCGTGAGTCTGAGCCATCGTCGCTCCTTGATCTTTACTGTTCAAGGTAGACCAACCTTGAAAGCCTTATACCATTAACCTGCATATGCAGACCAGTTCACTTGACACTCATAATGAGCATCATTAACTTTCCCCACCAACATAAGCCATTTATCTCTTTGACTCTATGATGAAGGGGGAAGTAATCAAAACCTATCCCTTTCATGTTACGAAACCATTGGGAAAAGGTTTTTTACTCATTATTTTCCCTCTTTGTATTAAGAGAAAGAAAATCGGCGAACATAAATGTTCGCCGATAAAATTAAATTTACTTAAGTTCAACTTTAGCACCAGCAGCTTCAAGTTGAGATTTAATTTTCTCTGCCTCTTCTTTAGAAGCACCTTCTTTAATAGGCTTGGGTGCTCCTTCAACCAGATCTTTAGCTTCTTTAAGACCAAGTCCAGTAAGGGCACGAACTTCTTTAATAACATTAATTTTTTGTGCGCCACCTTCAACAAGAATAACATCAAATTCTGTTTTTTCTTCAGCAGCTGGAGCAGCAGCACCAGCAACAGCAGCGACAGCTACAGGAGCAGCAGCCGAAACCCCCCACTTTTCTTCAAGTAACTTAGAAAGCTCAGCAGCTTCCAAAAGGGTTAGATTAGAAAGGTCTTCTACGATCTTCTCTAGATCAGCCATTTTTAAATTCCTTCAATTAAAAGATTTGAACCATTATTAAAACTTATCCAAAAAAACAGAAAAGCATTAAAGCTTTTCCATAAACATGAATACAAACAGCCTTAAGCCGCCTTATCCTCCTGAGCATATGCTCCAATGACACGCGCAACCTGACCAGCAGGGGCATTAACAACCTGTGCAATACGGGTCGCAGGGGTAGAAATCATACCCACAAGTTTTGCACGCAACTCGTTTAATGAAGGCAATGAAGCCAATGACTTCACAGCATCTACACTTAAACTTGTTGCACCCATTGAACCACCAAGGATGACAAATTTGTCATTGCTTTTCGCAAAATCAACAGCAACTTTTGGTGCTGTGATTGGATCTTCTGAATAAGCAATAAGTGTTTGTCCGGTAAACAAACCCACTATCGATTCAGATTCCGTGCCCTGAAGAGCGATTTTAGCAAGACGGTTTTTGGCGACCTTAACGGCACCGCCAGCTTCACCCATTTTCGAACGCAGATCATTCATCTGTGAAACTGTCAGACCGGAATAATGTGCAACAACAACAGAACCAGACTTCCGAAAAGCCTCGTTAAGCCATGTAACAAATTCGCGTTTTTCCGCTCTATTCACTGTCTCTCTCCATTTAACAGATTTGCTTAGAACAAACCTGTTGGTTACCTTTGATAACATAAAATACTTCATGTCACCGATGAGGATCCTGTCCCCTTTTTCACGCACAGCGTTCAAAGGCAACCTTGGCTCAAACCCTTTAAGTCTTTTAACTCTCAGTTTTTACCCCAGTCTCATGCAGGCTTTTTTGATTAAGATACTTAAAAGTATCACCTACAATCTCGGACAGGATATTCCGGAATTTCTTCCGGTACAACCTAAGCTCTATAAAGCTTAGATAGCTAGCTGATCAAAACCAGCATTTAAAATACAATTTTGATGTTCATATACCCCAAAACAAAATTATAAATTAGCTTATACTGTCTCTGAACGAACTGTTGCTGGATCAACTTTAACACCAATCCCCATAGTCGAAGAAACAGCAACGCGCTTAATATACTCACCTTTTGCACCTTGCGGCTTAGCTTTAATAACTGCACTTGCAAAGGCTTTTATATTTTCTACGATTTTTTCAACACCAAAAGAAGCCTTACCAATACCAGCATGCACAATACCGGCTTTTTCAACACGAAACTCAACAGCACCACCCTTAGACGCTTTGACAGCACCAGCAACATCAAGTGTTACAGTACCAACTTTGGGATTGGGCATCAAACTCCGTGGACCAAGAATCTTACCAAGACGACCAACAAGAGGCATCATGTCTGGTGTTGCAATACAACGATCAAAATCTATAGTCCCTCTATTAACGCTTTCAAATAAATCTTCGGCACCCACAATATCAGCTCCTGCCGCCTTAGCTTCCTCAGCCTTATCCCCACGAGCAAAAACGGCAACACGAATATTTCTTCCTGTTCCATTAGGCAAATGAGCAACACCTCGAACCATTTGATCAGCATGACGAGGATCAACACCCAAATTCATTGAAATTTCGATTGTTTCATCAAATTTAGCAACGGCACGCTCCTTAACCATTAAAACAGCATCTTTTAAAGCGTAAAGTTCACTAAAATCGATATCTTTTCGGATATTTTTTATTCTCTTTGCTACTTTTGCCATAATACTAGCCCACCACTTCCAAACCCATCGAGCGAGCAGAACCTTCAACCATACGCATCGCTGCCTCAATGTCATTTGCATTAAGATCTTTCATCTTTGATTCCGCAATCGAACGAATTTTATCGCGAGAAATACTTCCTACAGACACTTTACCAGGCTCTTTTGAGCCAGATTTCAGGTTTGCTTCCTTCTTTAAAAAGAATGATACAGGAGGCGTCTTGAGAGAAAATGTGAAAGATTTATCTTGGTAATACGTAATAACAACTGGAATCGGTGCCCCCTTTTCCATTTCTTGTGTCGCTGCATTAAACGCCTTACAAAATTCCATGATATTAATACCACGCTGCCCAAGAGCTGGACCAATCGGTGGAGATGGAGTAGCAGCTCCTGCAGGGACCTGCAACTTAAGCTGACCTATACTTTTTTTTGCCATAACAATCTGCCTTTAATTTCACTGGTATACTGACAATTCATCTTGCCCGTCACCCGCTTGCAGTCACGTGGTTCGGATCATTAAGCCGACAAAAGCTATAAATCACCTCCCACTCCTTCCTTAAAGTAATAAAAACTACTCTAAGTTTAATCAGAGTTTTTCAACCTGACCAAATTCCAAATCAACAGGCGTAGGACGCCCAAAAATAAGCACTTCAACCTTAAGACGAGAGCGCTCTTCTTCAACCTCTTGAACAATTCCATTAAACGAAACAAAAGGACCATCAGCAACGCGAACTTGCTCTCCAACCTCAAACAATACAGAAGACTTTGGAGACTCAACCCTTTCCTGAACTTGTTTGAGAATTTGCTCAACCTCTCGATCAGAAATGGGAACAGGACGCGCATCCGATCCTAAAAAACCTGTCACTTTAGGCGTATTCTTAATAAGATGATAAACTTCATCTGTTAACTCAGCACGAACAAGAACATAACCAGGAAAAAATTTTCGCTCAGTATCAACTTTGCGTCCACGACGAACCTCTACAACACGCTCTGTTGGAACAAAAATCTTTTCAAAAAGATGATCAAGTCCCTTCTGCTTTGCCTCCTTATCAATAGCTTCCGCTACTTTCTTTTCAAAATTTGAATATGCCTGAACAATATACCAACGAGCTGCCACAGTCACACTTCCTTACATTCTCAACTAAAAAGATATTTCAGAAGATCAATAACCCGCCAAACACCAAAATGCATAACCTGATCCACAATAAAAAAGAAAGCTGAAGCCAATGCAGTTACCAACAAAACCATAATAGTAGAAATAACCGTCTCACGACGTGTAGGCCATTTCACTTTAATTGTTTCTGCATAAACCTGCTTCAAAAAGGTAATCGGATTGGTTTTAGATGCCATCGTCACACTATACTCTCTCTAGTCCTATTGTGTTTTATAGAACAAAATAAACAGAAAAAAATGCAAAAGCCAACTTTCAGACTTATGCAATTTCCTTACTTTCTATTCAATACCGTTTCACACACAAAAAAACAAGCCCCATATCAAAAAAAGCGAAAAAGGCAGCAAAATCCACTCCCTTATATGTAAAATCCCCCTTTGGCAGGGGCAGCAGGACTTGAACCCGCGACCTGCGGTTTTGGAGACCGCCGCTCTACCAACTGAGCTATACCCCTAACTCTCAAAATTAAAATACTTTTAACACCCCTTTAACAAGCATTATTTATTCAATGATCTTAGAGACGATACCGGCACCAACAGTACGACCACCTTCACGAATAGCAAAAC
>NZ_JBHIRA010000009.1:0-8621 GCF_042196825.1 Bartonella sp. AC10YNML
AACCAAAGAGTCAATATCATTTTTTATTTTTTTTAAAATAAAATATTGTAAACAACTGGTTGTATTTCAAGACATTATAGGCAAAATAAGAAGCGTATAAAAATAAAACATGAAAACAGAAGAAATTCAAAGAGTGCATAGCGCCTTTAAAGTAAAATATAGCATCCCATTGCAAGGCATAAAATATCAAATGCATGGATTAATTAATCTCAAGAGCGATTATTTTACCTTACTTTAATATTGATTCAAAAGGATTTCTCTACACAGGTATGATTTATAAAGACATTGCTGTATAAAGAGAATTCGCATGATCTGTAATTTGTAAAAAGAATCAAATTCCTGTAGAAGCATGCTAAGCTATCTAGCTAGCTTTCTTTATTTAATATTGAGAAGTACTCTTATAAATCTATGTGGGATAACGAACAACAAAAAAACGATCCTGGACAAGATCCTGCTCTTGTCGTCAAGCGCTTGCGGCCTGCACGCCGACAGGTCTCTGCTCGTTGGCTTACAGGAACCATTCTGACAGGAATCACTTCCTGCATTCTTATGGGTATTGCACTTTTTACGGCTCTTGATGAACAACAGCGATTGGTAACCCCTCCACAATGGTTTACGCAAGAAAACCTATCAGAATCACAAGATCTTGAAGCCAATGGCTATAAAGGTGATCGCATTTCTCCCACCCATGCACGGCAAAGCTTTGACAAAAAACGTCAATTTGAATTATCGATTCTACAAAAAAAAGGCGATGAAAAAGTCATTCAAACACAACATTTTGAATGGATTCGTATGGCTTTAGCCGAAAAGCGCCCCCAGAAATATAGCTATCCAAAATTTGATTCTTTAAGCATTCTTGCCAGTGATTCGACAAATCAAAACGCTAAACTACAAGATTCTGGACAGATTTATGGAGCAAAGGTGGAAACAAAACTCACCTTACGCAGCTATGATTTTAAGGTAAATCAATTCGATTTTGATGACACTGACACATTGACAGATGAAGAGGCACAACAAGAAGTGCAAAAAGCTGGATTTACTTTAGAAAAGAGCTCCGAACTTCTTTCAGTTCTCACATTGATTGATCCTTTAAAATTAGAAGATGTATCCTCCCCTTCCCAAGGTACAGAATCCCCTGAAGTTCGAATCGTTCAAGAAAATGTAACCGTTTCTCCTCAAAGTCACCGTATCGATCTGACGAAAAACTATGTTGAAGATATTATTCCTATTCGTAAAAAACAAACGATAGCCGATGCTTTCAAAAAAACCAATTATACAAAAAAGCAAATTGACCAGGTTGTAAAAACGCTAGAAAAAATAAGCCTTTCCGATACCCTTAAAGAGGGAAGCCTTTTACGCATTGGCATCGTGACACAAGCGGGAGAAGAAGACCATCTCGTACGCGCAAGTATCTATCAAGGAATGCATCATATTCTCACCATTGCCCTGAATGATAAAGGCCAATTCATTGAAAGCACAGAGCCTAAAATGTCTAAAGCACTTAAAACGGCTTTTCAAAATGGTATTCCACATTCTTATATCAATAGCGCGCAATTACCAACGGCTTATGATGCACTCTATAGTGCTTTGCTAAGCCATAATATATCACAATCTCTCTCTCATCGTCTTATTCGTCTGCTTGCCACCAATATTGATATGAAAAGCCAGATAACCCCCAATGATCAGATTGAAATATTTTATGCCATACCACAAAGCGATAAAGAAACCCAAAACGGCAAAAAGAACTTAAAAGCCAAAGAACCCTCCAAGAACACTGATCCAGAAATTCGTTATATTAGCGCCACTTTTGGGAATACAACTTATAAATATTACCGTTATCAATTAAAAGATGGAAGCGTTGATTATTATGATTCTGAAGGGAAAAGTTCAAAACCTTTCTTGTTGCGCAAACCCACACCAAATGGCATTTTTGGCTCTCCCTTTGGCCCACGCAAACACCCTATTTTAGGCTATATTCGCATGCATACGGGTGTTGATTGGGTTGCTCCTAAAGGATCACCCATTATTGCTGTAGGAGATGGTATTGTCACAAAAGTAGGTGTAACAGGCGGCTATGGAAATCATACGGAAATTCAACATGCCAATGGGTATATTAGCAGTTATTCACACCAAAGTCGTTATGCACCAGACATCAAACCAGGCGTGAAAGTACGACAAGGACAAATTATTGGGTATGTTGGATCAACAGGAATGGCAACCGGTCCCCATTGTCATTTTGAAATCATTGTCAATGGCGTCAAAGTTGATCCCATGCGCATTCGTATACCGGATAGCAAAGCCTTAACCAATCAAGACCTACAAACATTCCTACAAGAAAAAAACAACATTGATGCCTTGATCAACAGCCCAATAGCACCCTCCGAAGAAACTTAAAGCATCTACCTTTTTACAACTCAAAACATCTAAAAAATATGCTTGAGCGCTTACTTTTCTCAAAGAGATTTCCGCATTTTAAATATCTATTAAAGAATACGCCGAAATATGCCGCCACCCAAGGTCGCATCACAATGATTGAAAATAAAACGCCCTCCCCTTTTCTGGTTTACGCACAATAGAAAAGTAAAAAATATGAAACCCCAAAAGGTTAACTCTTCTTGTTTATTTTATCAAAACGATAAAAATCCCTTTGTTTTCCATGCAATAAAATCTCAAATCAAAGAGGTGCCCGCTAAAGGATGAAGATTCTAAAACCCATACCATTCTATAAACAACCCGGCTTCTTTTTGAATAAATTCCACCTATTGAATGCTTATGCTGTTCATGACCCTAAAGGACAGTGTTTCATGAACTTTCTGAGCACGTTTTACCTTAAGAATATTCGTTACACACTTTTACAAAAACACCCCATATTTAAAATTTTAACAGCCCTTACAAAAAATAATAAAACTTGAAAAAACAATCTATTCGCAAAGAAATAGAGCTTACGAATATAAGTATTATTAGCGTAAAGGAGCACTTATTCAAAATAAATTTAAATTTTAACTTAAGCACTTCAAAGCTATAAAACATACAAAAAAGGAGAATTTTGAAAGCTGATCATCGGAGTAAACAAAGCGAAAAAACAACAAGAGAGAAAATCAAACATTACACCAAAAGATAAAGAAGCAAAGTTGCTTCTCTTGAAGACAATCGATAATTTAATATTAAAGAGTGATGTGTTCGCGCTATGAAGCCGTATTTTTCCTCCTTCTTGTGAAAAGATGCCCTCCCCATACATTCACGATGAATGAAAGGCAGCTTACCACGAGCAAAGAGAAAATTTACCCTTTTAAAAATCAGTCAGAGCTTTTTTTTGAACTATTCATGCTAAGTTTTGGCAAAGGAATGACAATTTTTGTACCTCCTAAAGCAGAAGTTTCAAACAGAGGTTTTTCACCAAATTGCATACAGAGCTGTTCCACGACTACACGACCAAGTCCTGTTTTTTGTTTTAAAGTTTGGCTTTTCATTCCCACGCCATCATCTTCTACAATGAGCATCAATTGTCCATCTTTCTGGGGACCAAAGGAGATATAAATATGACCGGACCGTTGATCAGGAAAGGCATGTTTTAAGGAATTTGTCAGCAGTTCACCAAGGATAATTCCAAGTGTTGTCGCATCTCTTGAAGACAGGCGACACTCTTTAAAGTTGGTGTGAATGGTGATGTTTTCACGCAATTCAAAAGGGACTGCCAATTCGACATCATGCACAACAGAACTGAGAAACTCTGCCAATAGTGTCGTTTCCATATCATCACTTAAGCGCAAACGACGATGTGCTGTAGAAATTGTCTGAATACGATCACGTGCAGCTCCTAGAACAGAACGGACCTCTTCATTTTTGCTTCGGTTTAACTGGAGCCCCAACAAAGAAGACACCGTCCCAAGAGAATTGCCAATGCGATGGCTTGCATCCTGCAACAATATTTCAACCCGTTGGCGTTCTTTTTCAGCGTGATTGCGTGCTCTTTCTAATTCTTGTGTTCGTTCTTTCACGCGGGCTTCCAGAGCGATGTTTTCACTATGAAGCAGCAATTGATACAATTTTAAAGAGCGCATATCACGATGAAAACGATTAATAACAAAATAGGCCGAAACAAAAGTACTGACAACAGAAACAATAGCTGCCAATGTTAAAGCAGCACGCATCAATGCGATACCCTCGCGCTGTTTTTGGCGCACCACATCATCCCCATTAATAAAACTTGTCATCAATTGCGCTAAACGTGCTACAGGAATTTTTGATACTTCCAAAGAGTCCGCATGAGAAAGTTGAGAAGGTTGTTCAGAAATCGCATCAAGAGCATGCATATGGGCACTCATAAAGGCTTTTCGTGCTTCAACCTCTTCTTTAAAAGCCGTAAACCATTTATACCACTGCGGATGCGCATAAACAATAAGTGCGATATAGTCGAGAATATTCCCCAACTCCCGCTCTGAATTTTCAAAACGTATTTTATCTTCCGCCTTGCGCGTTTTTGCATAGCTGCGATCAGCAACAGCCATATCAATCAAGCTAATAAGGACCAAATCAGCCTGTTCACGCAATTCTGAACTTGTATTCAACTGTGCGACTTCTCGATCAACGGCATTTGAAAGCAACATAATAAAAACCGATGCCAAAAGAGCCATAACAAGAGAAACAACAATCGCACCCCACCGCCAGCGTGATATCGTTGCATCAGAAGAAGGCATTTGAGGCATCAAATTTGTTTTTGTTGTCATAGAATGTCCATTGGCGAACTTGAAAGTCGTCATTTTTCAGCACAAAGGAAGGCAACCTTATGGAACATAAAACCTAAAGCCCGTGAGAAAGTTTTATACAGGCTTTTCTTGTGTTCTTAAAGATACACGCCAAACTTCTGAATTCCCTCAGATACTGACTTTACTGTAATAGCTATAACGGGAATAAAAAAAACAAGGCTATCGATCATAATTATTATGCTTTTTTAGCCGTTAAATGAACACAATGTACTTCCAGCTGAGTAAGAATCAGGACCATAATCAGACTCACCATTGACATTAAGAAGTTCTTGTAATCGATTACGCGCCCTGCTCACACGGCTTTTAATGGTTCCAACAGCACAACCACAAATAGCCGCAGCATCTTCATAAGAAAATCCCGATGCGCCAATGAGAATAATGGCTTCTCTTTGATCGGCAGAAAGCAAATTTAAGGCTTTTTTGAAATCTTGCAAATCAAGTGATCCATATTGAGCAGGATGAACAGCGACATTTTGAGTAAACACGCCGTCGGTATCTTGAACTTCTCTTCCCTTTTTACGCATTTGACTATAAAATTCATTGCGCAAAATGGTAAAAAGCCACGCTTTAAGATTAGTTCCCATCTCAAAACTATCTTGCTTAGCCCATGCCTTCATAACAGTATCTTGGACCAAATCTTCGGCTTTATCGTGCTTGCCACTTAAAGAAACAGCAAAAGCTCGTAAAGCCGGCAACACAGAAAGGAGTTCTTGTTTAAAGTTTTTCGCGCACTTTGACATAAAGGATTCAAACCTTTTCCACATTGTTTAAGCCAAATTGCTCTGCGCGCTCCAACTTCTCTAAAAGCTCAAGCAAACACCGTGGCAGTGCTTCTTCTTGAATTTCCATGTAAAATTGACGTAACTTCCGTGCTATTTCGCTATTGACCCCGAGAAGATCATCTCCAACTGTAAATTGTGTAGTGAGATTTTTTTCATCACGGTCGTTCATTTTTCATCCCCCTAATCCATATATTATTGGTAGCACCGCGAAGAATTTTTTCGCCTTATGGTTGTAAATATAGCTGTCGGTAAAAAGTTCCATACAAATCAAGGAACTTTTTTATCGGTTGAGAATTTCAACCAACAAAATGCTTGAAAGGTCAAAGGAGTTATAAATTATGTCATTATCAACGCGCATTGCCCCGCATCTTCCCTATCTTCGGCGTTTTGCCCGCTCTGTCACCGGTAGCCAATCCTCTGGCGATGCTTATGTTTCAGCGATGTTGGAAGCACTCATTGCCGACATCTCCATTTTTCCCAAAGCCTCCACTGACCGAATTGGTACCTATTGGCTTTTTTGCCATCTTTTTGACCAAACCACACCAAACATCCCTGAACCCCTGCCCCAATTTGGTCTTGAACAAAAAACCAGTGCCAAATTATCCTATCTCACGCCCCGTGCACGCCAAGCATTTTTGCTCATTGCCGTTGAAGGATTTCATGAACAAGACGCCAGCGAAATCATGAATCTGGATACGAAAGAATTTCGCAAACTTCTCAACCAAGCATCCATTGATATTTCTCAACAAATTGCCACTGAAGTAATGATTATTGAAGATGAACCTCTTATTGCACTTGATATTGAGCAAATGGTAGAAAGCCTAGGTCATCATGTTGTAGGAATAGCGCGCACGCGTGATGAAGCTGTCATTATGTATCATAAGAAAAAACCACGGTTGATTTTGGCTGATATTCAATTAGCCGATAACAGTTCAGGGATTGATGCGGTCAACGAGATTTTGAAAAATGACCGTATACCGGTGATTTTCATCACGGCTTTTCCCGAAAGGCTTCTCACTGGCGAGCGTCCAGAACCAACTTTTTTAGTGACCAAACCTTTTAACCCTGATATGGTGAAAGCGCTTATTTCCCAAGCTTTATTTTTTCAAGAGAATGCTTCTAAAGCGGCTTAGAACAGGGTAACATCTTAAAATTATGATCGTTACGCCTCTTTCAAAGCCTCCCATGGATAGATCTCATATGAGTGCGCTCATGCAAGCGATTCGTGGTGCTGATATTTGCGTTCTCTATCAGGCAACAAATCTAGTTTATTTATGGGCTGAAAATTTGCCACACCATTTGCACCATAAATGGCGGGTTGGGTGTCGTGACAGCGACTTTTTTTCGCTTGACCTTGCAGACAATATGGAAACCATCAAACTGCAAGTTTTAGCCAGTGGCAAAATGCAAACCGTTGAAGCACGTTTTGAAGATACAAATAAACAAGAGATTTGGTACAAATTTTCTATTGATTGCCACCGCAATGATAACGAAGACATTATTGGGATTATCACCACCGGTGTCAATATTTCCGGCTTACGCCGCCGTGAACAAGTGCTTAAAATCCTTCTTCGCGAGGTCAGTCATCGTTCTAAAAACCTTCTAGCGATCATTCAAAGTATTGCCAGCCAAACCGCCCGCTATACTGAATCTCTTCAGGTTTTTTTACGAAAATTTCAAGGTCGTCTTCATTCTCTTTCTCATTCTCAAGATTTGATCACTGATTCCGATTGGCGTGGTGCTCAATTTCGCGAATTGGTCCAAACGCAAGCTTTAGGCTATTTTATGAAAGAAACAGAACGTTTTTCACTTGAAGGCGTCGATCCTTATCTTTTTCCCAATGCCGCTTTGCATATCGGTTTGGCTTTTCATGAACTGATTGTCAATTCTCTTTCTTTTGGAGCCCTTTCCCAAGAAAAGGGGAGCATCTGTGTACGCTGTGAAATCGAAACAAAACTGAATGGTAAAACACAACTTATCATCACTTGGCATGAAAATTTTGAATCCGGCATCCCTCCCACAAACAATAAAAAAGCCTGTTTTGGTAGTGCCGTTCTCGAAAAAATCGTTCCCATTTCCGTGAATGGTTCAGCTTCTCTCAAATTGACACAAGAAGGAATTGTCTATTGCCTCTCTGTTCCTGATACTTATTTTGATATTTTTTCTTAAAAGAGCATTTTAAACAATGAACAAGAAAAGTTTCCCCTTTTTTAGCAAAATGTCTCATCTGTTTATTAAGCACAAAGATATTTTCCAACCTCTTTAAACCAACCTCTATTGTCCCCCAATAGTTCCCCAAAACCTTAACGATGAGAACTGAAAGCCACATAAAATCCATTCCCGCTGTCAATCAACTTCCATCCCTCATATAATCGCATATTTTAAAACAGAAACCAAAACGATAAAGAGCAAACCGTTTCAGCTTTTATATGCAAAATAAAAGCGAGCCTATTACCCATCTCTTTTTGTGTAATTTTCGCAATGCGTATATAATTTTATTTTGGCAGAATATGAAATTTCAAGAAGTAAAGCTAATATCCATCATCACTCCTCAGCTTTACGGGCTTAAAGCATCCACGACAACGGCAATTAATTGATGTAAATTACACATTTTATGCTTTTATTTATCGCATTTTTTAATGGAGATATCCTCTTCAGTTACAATAGGGCTTCCTAAAACAGAATACATTTGTGTCCCTCATTCACGCACTTTTTTAATATTTCCCAGCGCATCCACGCTCATTTCAAAACAGTATCTGTAAATAAGATATAATAGCCCCCGTAAAGTGAAGCATCAAGCCCGTCCCTTGTTACACCACGTCCTTCTTTACCTTCATACCCCTTTTCACTTCATAAAAGTAGTAGCTGAGCATCATCATACCATTTGTCTCTCATGTTACAACAGCCGTTGACCTTTGAGAGCGTCCATAAGAGGCATTTCAGTCTTTTTTTAAATATTACTCACCAATATAAAGCCCACACACACACCCTTTTATGACGTGCAAGCCTATGACTTTGATTAATTCACTATAGAACCGACATCTCAAAGGGGAACCGACACCTCAAAGGGGAA
>NZ_JBHIRA010000009.1:8721-16485 GCF_042196825.1 Bartonella sp. AC10YNML
CCGACATCTCAAAGGGGAACCGACATCTCAAAGGGGAACCGACATCTCAAAGGGGAACCGACATCTCAAAGGGGAACCGACATCTCAAAGGGGAACTAAAAAACTGTAAAACCGTTTAACAATGAAGAAGCCCCTAGGCTGACAAATTGGAGTTCACACTGTCAACTACTCATTTGGAAAATAATTTATGAATCCCCTTGTTTTTATCCTCTTATTGGTTTCATGTACGGATGATTTTAACAGTTGCTATTCGAACAATACAATGGTTAAAACTTACCCAACAGCTCAAGCTTGTGAACAAGCCATGATACCGTCCACAAAAAAGTTTGCACTTTATGGACAACAAATTTTTGCTCAATGTATAAACGTACAACCCAGTTTACATCAACAAGAAGTAAACTTGATCTGGTCTGTAACAAACCGTGGAAATTTTCTTCTTAAAAGCCAAAACGTAAAGGACAAGCTGTCTACAGTCCACAAACAAGATATTTTACCAACATCGCTTCCTCTTTTGCGTTCTTCTTCCACAAACCTCTTGCACAAAAAACTTTAAAAGCATAAACCCATCAGATCTCAAAAAAATAATCAATGGAAGACATGATAGATAATAAGCGAATGCACCCTTCAAAAGACCATCACACAGAGCAAAGTACTCTGCCTCAAGATCTCCCCTTAGATCCTGCTGTAGAACGGGTGAGAAAAAAACTTATGGGATTAATGATTATTTCCGTTTTAATAACGCTCTTCCTTATTCTGACCGTACTATTTTTAATTGTTTATAAAGTTATCGCAACGGGATCAGCGTCAAAACAAACAGAGCGATCTTCCTCTCTCAGCAAAAATCCACAAGCTACCCATCATACGCTCTCCTTACCGGAAAAAACACAGATTTTGTCGCAAAGCCTCTCAGAGAACAATATTGTACTGAAAATTTTAACCCCTGATGGACAAACAAAATTTATGATTTACAATTATTATACCGGTGCACTTGTCTCCATTCTTTCTGTTGAAACAACAGAAAAAATATCGACAATAACGCCTCATTAAGCAAGCCAACCTCAATAAGCGCTGACATAGCATTCTGAAGGTTTAAACATTTTCTGCGAGCCGGGCATTATCACACGCTTTTCCAGCGCGTAGGTGTTGCCGACAATCCTTGGCGCTAGAGAGAGTTCATAAGAGCCATTTTTATTCCTTCTTATACAAATTTATCCACACGGGCTCTCCCCGCTTGCAACGTGCAGGCGAATGGTTTTTGTTGATTCAACCATGGGACAAATTTGGAATGAGAGAATCCTAGGGATTTAGGGGCTCTCACCTAACATACAAAAAAATGAATTGTTATTATAAATCAATGTGATAAGTCTTAAATTTCCACCATACGGCGACGGCGCATTTTTTACTGTATCCCCTCACTTGAATTTTGGAAAAGAAGAAACCTTTCTGTCAACGCATTCCCATTTTTAAGAAAACGGACATCATTTGATGAAAAGCTAATGAACGTGCAAGAAATGCTTCTTCTTGAGTGTAAAAATTCAACATATTAATTTATAGTGATGATTTATTTTGCATGTCAAATGAGAACCTCAAATACTGTAAGATTCTCTCATCTCAAATCTATTTATGATGAAGCTCATCAAAATCATTTCCTCACATACCCTAGCAAGGAAATTGATGAATAAAATACCTCTTATAGATAATCCGGTATCAAAAGAAGAACTGTTGCAACATTGAAAATTAAAGCAATAACGCCCAGCTTACATCTTTTATTAAGCAAAGATAACGGATGGATTTCACATGATAGAATTCATAAACACCAGCGCGAAATGGGCATGAATATATTGAACAATATTAAATATAGGTGTGAATTAAATAAAACAACGACATTGCGTTCTTCATAAAAGAACTGCCTCTTAAAATACACGAATGTGGTTTTCTCTGTATCCCCTCACTTAAATCTCAGCAAAGAGGCAATCTTTTCTGTCAAC
The DNA here is from genome assembly GCF_042196825.1 of Bartonella sp. AC10YNML. Lineage (NCBI taxonomy): Bacteria > Pseudomonadati > Pseudomonadota > Alphaproteobacteria > Hyphomicrobiales > Bartonellaceae > Bartonella > Bartonella sp. AC10YNML. The sequence continues at coordinate 10,710 of NZ_JBHIRA010000009.1, forward strand.
AGCCTTCGTTAAGTTCCTGATACAGCCCCGTGAAAACTGAAGGAAAGCGCAAGAAGCTTCTTGAGCATATTATAATTTATTATCATGATACCAATAACATCACCACCCAAGCGCGCTTACACAGCACCCTTCAGGTTTAAACATTTTCCTCTGCCTCAAGATTGACCACTCGGCGACGGCGCGTCTTTCTCTGTATCCCTTCACCTAATTCAGGCAAGGAAGAAGCCTCTTTTGTCACTTTTGATGCATCTCCATTGCTAGAGCTTTCTGCTGTTGTGAGTGAAAGCTCAAAAGGTGCTTCATCTTGAGTGCGTACAGTACGTCGACGGGGAGAACGACGTGTTTTTTTGATGGGTTCAACATTTTTCTCAGAGAGACAGTGCTCTTGATCTGTTTTTTCATCCGATAGAGCCCCTAAAGCGTTTTCACGCGCATCTCCATTTTGCATTTTATCATTTTGGCCATCGCCATTTTTTTGCGACGACATTTGTAATACATCTGTATCACCCTCAACAGTATCATTTTTTTCACCGTCAAGATTTATTTCACCGCATTCTTGTCCATTGTTTTCATCACGATTTTCGTTTTCATCACCACGATTTTCATCACGCCGAGGCGATTGAGACATTTGCCCAGCTGCTGCTAAAATAATACGCAAATAGTGCTCGGCATGTTGTAAATAATTTTCCGACATAACACGATCACCTGCACCTTGTGCATCACGCGCAAGGCTTATGTATTTATCGGCGATTTGCTGAGCATTCCCGCGAATTTTAACATCCGGACCGCTACTTTCATAATTGCGAGACAACGGATTAGGACCGCGACGATTATTATTGTTATTACCATTATTGTTATTATTACGACCGCGTACCCGTCTATTTTGTTGTGGCCTCATCTTTATCCCTTTTTGGAGTGTTTGTCTTATGTGTGTCTTAATTGACTCTTCCTCATTGCATTATCTTTTGATAATGCTGATCACGTTTAACATACGCTTATCAAGCTATCCGCGTTTATTTCACTCAAACGAACCCTACTGATATTGATAAAAGCATATATTTTCTTGAAAATCACAAAACAGCAGGGAAATCGTAAATCAAAAATTCCCTTTTTCTCTGTCAAACAGCAGAAACCTAATGATGTTCACGTAAAATGCCAAGTGTTTTTTTTAAAATAAACCATATTTCACTAAAAAAAATAATTATCTTGTGGAAAACAAAAAGGAAAACACACATATAACACACCTGACAAAGAAAAAATTCCTGCCAGAGAATAGTAGAAGCTTCCTTTTTTGCTCTAAAACCACCGCTCCTAAAAACGCCGATATTCTCTACCCCCTCGTGCATTTAACTCACAAGCACTTCCATCCCAACGAGTCACTGCGCGAACCTCTTTATTTTATAAATATAGCCTCTCTTCATCGCTAAAGCAACCCCTTGCGAGCGATAATCCACGATCGCTTCACAAAACCTCTTAATTTTTATAGATAGATTAACACGAAGTATTATTCAAGCCCTATAATCACCAAGAGATCAATCTTCTTTCCCAAAAAAGCCAACGATACTATCAATTTTTATTTTAACCCATAGAGTTTTTAAGTTAATCACAGTTTTTATTTATAACAAATTGAGCTTAAAAACAAAATATTTAAATACAAAAAAATATCAAATTATGAAAAAAACAACCAATATGTCACACTTTTTTAAAAATCAGCTTCTTCTCAAAAAAATACCCTCCTCAAAGCCTATCAATAAGAATGGCCTAACGTATTTCCTTACTTATCTTTTCTGATAAAGAAAACTGGAATTATAAAACAAGCACATTTTAAAACCCAACACAGCGCTTTACGCATGAAGAAGCCTTGAATGTTTATAAAAAAATGTTTTTTTACTCATTTTTGTCATGTCTATTGACTTACACCCTCAAAGAACGAGGATTCTCAAATCACACGGGTCTGTCAACAATGAAAATACTTATAAAATTCATACACTGAATTGATTTGTAATGATAATTCATATTTTTGTGTTGAGTAAGAAAACTTAATACCGTAGGATTTTTCATCCTCAATCTGTTTGCTATTGAATCAATCTCTTTTTCTTGCATGTTACACGTAGGAAAACCTGCGTGGAGTAAAAACGAAAAAAAAGACTAAAAGTACCTCTTATGAACCGTCTCTAAGGCTAAGGGGCTGTCGAGAGGCACCATTGGAAGCGGAGCAAAGTGTGATATGGTACCAGCTTACTCTTTTTTAAACCATAAAGATGAACTTGCTTTATAAATTTTATACATTTCATGAGGGTTTTACCATTATACCATTCACCAAAGCCATTACGAAATGGGTTTCCCACACTCGTTATTTCCCTTAAAAAAGCGCAACAACCCCTCCAGAAACTCCACCACGCCCCCTTAAACATTTCAAGGAGGCCATCCATATCTTATATCGCCATACCTTAAATAAGAAGTGCGATATAACAAGATAAATAAATCAAGCTACTATTGGTCTTGAGGCAGATAGTCATTTAAGAGGCTTTTATCTTTTTATCAAAATTCGCTTCCTTTTAACTTTCCGTATAAAAACTTAAAAGTAATTACGCCTTTTGCCTGTTTTATTTTCTCTTTCATCAAGAAAACAGTCTCGTAAGAGAAAATAATTTCCATCCCCAGGACGGATCCTCGTCAAACATTGTTTTTTTGCAGTATCAGAAAGCTTATCCCACATTTCACGAATAGCAAAATAGGCCTCACTTTCTAAATTAAGGCAGTGCTGATAAACTTCTTTTTTCATCTCGGGCATAACGGAAGCAGAAATTTCCTTGCAATACACACGCAGATCAAAGACAGGAATAGCCAATTCAACAGGCGCTTGTTGTGTTATTTTTTGATGAGAAGAAAAATAACTGACCGCCTTTGCAACAGCAAAACACAAAATCACTATACAAAAAAGTATCATGCAAACAAAAGCAATCTTGCGATATAATCTTTTGAAATAAGCCTTTTGTCTTGCCCGGATTCTTTTTTCCATAAAGATTGTACCCTTTAATATCCCAAGAGAAGCTTTTACAGCAAAAAACGATAGAAGTATCTGTGTACACAATACAGGTTATAGCCGCAAACGATCAAGACTCTTATGTCAAAAGACTCTCTTTTTTACCGTATAATTCTTATGAAACACTTTTCTCATGCCCTTTATGAAAAAATAGGGTTGATGATTTTCTCTCACCACTTTTAAAGACGAAGATTCTTCATCCATGCGATTCTATAAATAATTCGTCTTTGTTAAGACACATCATATTGATTTATAAAGAGTCTTTATTGTTTTGCACGTTGAATGAAAAACCCGAACACCATAGGATTCTCTCATCCGAAGTTTGTTTTTTGTTGAAACAATCAAAACCATGTCGCTTACAAGTTACAAGCGGAGCTGGCATGTGGATTAAAAACTGTATAAGAAAGGCATATGCTTCTTATGAATCGTCTCACGAACCAAGGCTGTCGTAATATTGGGAGCGAGAAAATACAATGATGGTGCCGGCTTGCCTCTGCATAATCGTAAAGATGGGAGTGCTCAATGGGTTTACCATTATTCATCACACAAACACTTCATATATAACACGCCTTTTATTACCCCCCCCTCAAAAAGCAGTCGCTAAAACGATAAGAGATTATAGATGTAAAACTCCAAACAAAGAAAAGAATGGACTTTCTAATCGAGATCAACAAACACTGTTAAAGACACATTTGCATTTTTGACCATGCTGACATGTATAATAATGGCCCTTCAAATACGCCACCATTTTATGCTCCACCCCATATCACGCTCCATCAAACAGTCACAAAGATTCTTTAACTATTCAACGTCCCCCCCCCAACCAAAGCAAAGAAACCGAAACCAGACGCCTGCATTTTTATTTGAATCTTCCCTATTGGGATAAAACACATAAGAATTTAAGATTTCACTGCAAAATGAAATCACAAAATACAATAATGAGAAAAATATCCAAAGCCATCTCAATAACAAATATATAGCGCCCCTGTTATTAGAAAGTAAAAAAAGCCGCACCATTTAAAGGCGCGGCTTATGAATAGAGATATAACTAAATAAAATACAAAAGAAATCAATAATAAATAATTATACACAAAGCGTATAGTATTGCAAGCTTTTTAATTATATTTATAAAAATATCCAAAAAGAGTATAAATAATGATACATTCGTATTGAGGAGAGTTGTTTACAACAATGCACTTTCTAAAATAAAAACGTATCAAATAAATCAAAATACTTTGTAGCTTTATCTCAATATAATCCATGAAAAAACACACATGATTTAAGTCCATAATTATAATAAGATCCGCTTTTTTACACTTGTAAAAGCTGGTTTTTCTTGACTTGCATCCACCACTTAAAAACATGAAGATTCTTCACCCAATCTGATCTATCAACAGCCCAGATTGCAGCGGGGTCCATTTGGCTTTCTCACATGTGATTGACTTAAACTTAAAGCTCAACAAATAAGCCTGCCTTAAATATTTTCCACGCCCTTAAAAAAACACTTTTTGTATCATGGAGGCTCTTACAAAGAGCTTGCCTTATATCATCACACCTGAAAGGACAGTATTTACAGCATAAGCAGGATAAGACAAACAACCGCTTATACAATCTTGTCTGACAAGAAAACAAGTGAAACTTTAGCCTTCAAGTCTTCTTAAACAGTATAGCATTTCTCTTCGTTTATAAGAAAAGACACAACGATACGCATAATTTTCTTATAGGCATTTTTCTGCTTTTGTCCTTTTGGCAATTAATATTTTCTTTTTATGGGATTTTTAACAAATTAAAATTGCGATGAACTGCTCTGTTTCTCTTTAAAAAAAGCGTGAAAATGGCAATTTTTTATAGATTTAAAATCATCGAATGCTCTATCCAAAAGCTTTTTCAAAGTATTGCAAGATTTTTTATTTTTTTAAAGCTTCTTTTGCCATGCGTTTTTGTTTGGGCACAGCTCCTTTCTCTGTAGGCTTTAAAAACTTACCCTTAGATTTCAATATGCACCCTACTCTCCCCAACAACGCATGATCAACTTATCCTGCAACAACGCTTCTCTATCAATTTTTACCCCTTTTTTAACATCTCAAACAGAGTGCAATTCCAGTCCCCACCGAAGATATAAATCAGGTTTATCTGATCTACAGCTTCAACCCATACATATTGTTATGATCACTCTTTTCTAACAAAGAAGAAATCTCTCTAGAATGCTCAACACTGATGTTTTGAGCAACACTACTGTGTAATTCTAGCGGCTTATGTGCTGTAAATTTTGAAATAAAAGAGCTGTAGTCTATTTTTGGTGCCTCGTATATTGAAGAAAAAAATATGTCTCCAGCGGACGATGATTCTGTTTTAATTTCTGGTGCGCTCACAAAACTGTTTGATGTCGTTATTCCACCACTCACAACACTATTAATACTGTCTTGCTTCTCTTCTTTCTCATTTTTTTTCTGTTCGACACTGGTAAGATCTAGAGCATTTAATTTTTTTTCTAAAGCATCCATGCGCTTTGAAATTTTTGTAATATCTTCATATGCTTTCTTCAACAATGCGTTTAAAGGAGCATGTCCCATTCTTCCGCTAGCATAAAGAACCACACGAATACATTCAGGATCATCAATATCAGCAATAGAAAATGGAAAAAGTGCCATTATATCCCCCTTTTTGATAAGCTAAACGCGTATTAAGCATTTGCATATTTTTTCCGTTGTACGGCTCTTGCATTTCTCA
>NZ_JBHIRA010000009.1:16585-40233 GCF_042196825.1 Bartonella sp. AC10YNML
GACAACCTCAGACAACCTCAGACAACCTCAGACAACCTCAGACAACCTCAGACAACCTCAGACAACCTCAGACAACCTCAGACAACCATATGAAAGGCTTTAAAAAAAATTTCCTCATCGAAAATTTTTACAAGGTATTTTTTTAGATTATACTCTATTTTCCACCTAAAATGTTGACTTTATCACCTGATAATCAAAGAAAAATGTTTGATCACCTTGCATGCTGTATCAACCTTTCCCAAAATGACAACGCCCACACCGGTCTTTAAATCCGGTCTTTAAATAATGCCAATCAATAAACAATGGTTTGTAAACAATCTGGCTTCTTATCTAACAGATTTAACTTGGCTTCCCCCTTCAAATGCCTCTTTGTAATGTATCCCTATTTAGAGTAACTCTACAAAAAAAACACTGCTTTAGGAATACTCACAGACGAAAAACACCCTATGCATAAAATTTTAACCACATCTCAAACAATGGTATTTTACAACACAACGGAACAAACTATTGTCTTACAGATTTTCTCGTATCACTCTCATCCTGTTTCAAGAAGTTTCCTGATAAGCACAAAATGCCATCTCAGAGAGTTCAATGCCTCACCATACGTTACAACGCATCACCAACCTGCTGCTTCTAGCCAACAGTACACCCATTTTGAAAGCAAAGAGGAGCCTTTTTTCCTACATGCTTTGCCAAAAAAGGGAGTGCTTCATTTTGCCTTTTCTCACTTTAAATAAACATATCCGTTGACCTCTTCCCACCACCCTCAAAGGACAAAGGTTTTAGCCCCACATCGGTTTGTAAACAATCCAACTCCTCTGAAGGAGCTCCATATCTGCTCATTATTTATATGATTCACTTGCATAATACTTAACCAAGCAAATCCTCCCCAGAACAGTTGCTAATGTATTAAATACTTTAAGCTATCTTACTGATATCACCACCTTCAATAATAGTGTTTTAATGACGGTACTTTACGCTATAATAGGATAAAATTATCTAGGGGCTTTTTGTCATCGCACAGCAGCGGTTTAAACCCAGCACTTGAAACAATGGATCACGATACCACAAGAGAGAGGCATTTGGGATAAAATCTTTATTCCTCAGCAAAAAACGCCATGAATAAAGAAAGTTTTTTGTTCTTTCCCTACCTTTAATAATCACTGTCTTGATCCTCTAAAGAACAATAGATAAACTCACCTTTAGGCATCCAACAAAGGCAGCACAAAAAATAAAAGAATAAAGAGAGTTGAGTTTTTTTTCTAAAGCGCCTCAAAACTTTCTGCACAATATATTCTATAAGACTTTTTTCATAACAAACATTTTGCAAGCATTTTTATCTTTCTCTCACACAGCTTTCATTCTCAGGCTTTGACAGCATAAACCACCGCCACATTGACAGGACGTGTTTCATCTCCCCCTGTTTTTTGCAACAAGACCTTATGTTCATGCTCTCCCGCAGGACCTGTCAACAAATTTTTATTGTAAATTTGAGCCAGATTTCTATAATATTCACCGTGATTCATATCCCAAACTACCTTTTCAATCATGGGGTAACTATGCTGGTGGTTACCTGTTGAATCTGTTTTTCCTTCATGGGTATGAGATTTAAAAGACTCTTCTTGTCGACTTCCCAAGCGACGTCCTTTATCAATTGCTTTTCCACTATCGAGCCCCCGTAAAAACATTCCACGCAAATCGGGAACATTGAATGTTGTTCTCCCATCTCCTTTTCCCCATGTTTCTCCCAAAACAGCAAAGAGATTAGCATAGTTCCTTCGCGAATATTCTTTACCATCACAGAGTAACCATCCAGAGGGTATTTTTTCTGTAGCAAAAGTCCCAATAAATCCAGAAGAAAAAGTTTCAGGCAAAGGAGGAAAAGGAGGGATTTCAGGAAGTTTTATAGTAGGATTGGTTAAAAACCAGCCATCAGCATTTTTTCCGGCAATATCACGCGTATAGACGACTTCATAAAGCCCCCCCTTTTGAATTTCCTCCCCTTTTAAAGGCATGATACCCTCTGGCGTTGCCATATAAGTTGGTCGTGGCGGCAATTGATTCAAAGAAATATTTGTCTTTCCTCTATTGACGCCTTGTGCTTTAAAGCGCACAACAATGCCATCCATATAAGTCTCAAAAAAAGACTTTGTTGCCAAACGAAGTGATGTCCTCTCGTTTTCCACATCGACAGTAAACTGTGTTTCAATCCCGCCCCCATTATCCAACAAATATTCTTTAATGCGTTGCATCATAGCGCGAGCACTATCATTGACTGTGCTTGGCGGTTGCCCTTCTGCCCAGTTTATACTTTCATCGGCATAAGCATTTTCTGATGCAACAATTGACCAATCATAAATCGAACTCATAGAAGATACTCTTTTTTCAAAAAGGGAAAACGAGCAAAAAATGAAGAAAAGAAAGCCGCAACTTTATTTTTAGATGCCGGTATTTTTTCCATTTTCACTTTTTCCATTTTCAAACCTATTTTGTCATAATCAACATGCAATAACTTTGTTTTTGCATTGACATAAACAGCTTCAGGCTTCACACGCAACACATCTTGCGCCATAACGCCCTGATAACGTTGTGGATTTCCTTTATAATTAAAGGTATAAAGTGGATATCCCTTTTTCTGCCCCACAGGGATAATATTTTCTTTTGCTCTCACATCACAAAGCCCTAAAATTCCTCCGACCAATCCAAGCACTTGCTGCGCATCACGCAACGGATCTTTTGTAACAGAAGGTATTGTTGTAGATTTTCCTGAAGTTGTGCCGTAATTTCCAGCGGCCTGTGTTCCTACCTGTAACAAGCGTTCTAAGCGGTTCCAATCTTGATTATCTTTTTCTGACCATTTTTGGCGCTCCGCATCTAAGACATTTTGACGATTCATATCTTGAATCATTCCTCCTTTCAAAGCATTGCTTTGCGCATTACTCTGTCCTTGATAATAGCTATTTGCTGCATTAACCTGATCCTGCTGAGAGCGATCAATCATCTGGTTCGCGTTCATCATATTATTAATATCTTGATTATACTGCTGTACCGCAGCATTTGTTGCCAAGGCGCCTAACTCATCGGCCAGCACACCAGTATGAGCGCCAGAACCATAACGTCCTGCCCCAGACATAGATTGATTAATCGCATCAGAAGTTTTATTCAAAGCATTTTGCAATGCAGTATTAAATTTACTATTGCTTCCAATCCAGCTTCCCTTAGCCATACCGGAAAGATTTGTAGCGCTGTTGGTTGGTGCATTCAACCATTGCGTTACCGTTGGATTGTTATAGAGCCCTGCTGCTTGTTGTAAACCAGTTAGCGCATTTTTTGTCATATCGCTAAGACCGGCAACTCTCTCTCCCTGATAAACGTTTCCACCAATTCCTTTATTATAAAGTCCAAGCGCGTTAGCACTGGCTTGTTTAAGAATATCAGCGGCCCAAGCGGGTGGTGCATTTGTTTGTGTTGTTGTCTGTACTTGAGGTGTTTTTTTTCTACTCATGAACCCAGAACCTTTCTATATTGAATAAGATTACGAGAATATCCGTGATGAGCGAGCTTTTTCGCCCATCCAGTTCTTCCAAACATGTGCATTTCGTCCGCATTGATTGTTCGCGCCCATTTTTCGACTTCATCAATCAACTTGACCAATTTCAGCCCTCCCTCTCCCGCAAGATCTGAGAGAACGACGCATTTTTTTCCCGTATGGGTTATTTCAACTTTGGTAATTGCAAAAGCACTAAATTGGATTTTATTTTTTAAGACCAGCCACAATTGTGCTTGTCCTGTAGCGATTTCTTCAGCAATTTTTTCCAGACAAACATCATCCGGAAAGCGCTGCGCATATTTTTTCAATGCAGCATTGAGTGCCTCTTGATAGGGAGCTATTTTTTCCCATGGCCACTGCTCTGTCAGATGAGCAGAATATAAATCTTGACTCTCAAGCATCATAATTTGGGCTCTTTTAGCTTTGTCACCCCCTCTTTGAGCAATACGCATCCCCATGCATACTTCACGCATTCGTGCTTACCGCACAACTTTCAAAAAGAAGAAGAGAGACACCACAACAAAAAATAATCCCCCATCATCCCTTGTAACAAGAAATAGGGAATACGCCATTCCTACTTTATAGAAACCATGGTGCAGCCTATTTTTCCTTTATTGCAGAAAAGCATGAAACATAACGCACCACATTGTTCTTCATACTATAAAGACACGGCTTATCGCATTGTGCCTTTGTTTATAAAGGCTTGGGAAGCCTATGGGGCATTTGTTCTTTAATAATAGAGGCTTTGAACCTATCGCATGGTATTATAAAAGGGCATGCCTATCGCATGGTATTATAAAAGGGCATGCCTATCGCATGCCGGCAGACGTCAATTCCACATCAAATCCGGTGACATGAGTCCAATTCACCCCTTCAGGAATACGCAATTTAAAGCGATAAAACCGTGCCCTTGCGCGACAATGAATTTGTCCAGTATTATAAGAGGGTTGTTTTTCTGGCAACCAAACAGTTTCCTCTTCAAGAGATTGTCGAAAGCGCATTCCCACAGATAAATAAAACTTTCCACTATTGACCTGAGGCATAATATTTTTCACGCGTGTTATCATGCCATTTGTCTGTCCCATTTCTTGTGATATCACCACACAAGCCATAGGACACCCAGAAAACGACCCCAGTCTGCCCTGTTGATCAAATGCCCCCAGCATAGGTGATTCATTTCTCCACACTTTACTATCAAGAGAAAAGGACAAATCGTCAATATTCTTAGTCACAAAATCAAGACCTTCTAGAGTTGTTCCGGCTAAGAAAATAGGCAATATCATTTTGATATCGACGAGAGCTTTTGTCCATTTTTGCAATCCCCAATCATAAATGAGCAAGATCCGTTTATGAATGTTCTCATCAGAATCAACCATCCAATAAACACGATTATACACCCCATCGATAGCAGCCGACAGGGTGTACAGATTATCCTTCCTTGATTTTGCTGTCATCGTTCGATCCACTTTTTCGAACCCAATAGGGATAATCTGTCCCTCATTTGTTATTTGATAAAAACCGCCCTCATCGGCAAAGAATGCTAAATCGCCCCGACAAACGATTGATTCAGCATTTTTAGCGCCTCGTTTATCGTGGATTTTTTGGAAACTAAAAATAATCTTTGATCCAGGGATAAAAGAACCGGCATAGATTGCAGAACGCATAAAGATAATTGGATTTGTTGTCTCGGTTGCCCCTTGGACGAATCCGCCATCAGGAAAATCTTGATAATCACAACTTTTTTTCCCCACGGTCCAAAATTCAGCATCATTCAATCCAGACCAATGAACCCGTCTTGGATTTTCGGTTAATTTCATCAAACAAACGAAATCTCCCCAGATTCGAACAATCCCCGCCTGTGGCGGATTACCTCCTAAATTTCTAAATGTTTTATCATGGTTAATATCGATCACTTGTGGTCTATCATTGGCATTAACAGCAATGATCAAATCACCAAACAAAGCAAAAGACCACGGAGCATCGATATTAGCAAGATAAGATTTTCCTTTTTGGCTAATATCCCTCCACTTCATTGTTGTATTATCAAGCAAGTAGATTTTTTCTCTTGTCCCAGCAATAATAGAAACCCCATTTTTTGTTTTAACCGCAAGAGCGCCTAAAATTGGCTCCGGACAAGGCTCTGATAAAGGTTCAAAACTTGGCATAGGAATATAGGAGCCATCAGCTGGAAGCACATTAACAAGTTCATCAGTAAAAATTCCATTGATATCCGCCACATCGGGTCGATAATCAGCGATTGGGAAAAAAGCCATCAAGACCCCCATAAAATCTTTGAAGAGCCCAGTGCCATTCAAGACACCAAGGCTTATTAATAATAAAAAAACTACAAAAGCCCTTAGAACAAAACTCTAAAGGCATAAAATTTAAGAAAATAAACAACCTTAGGTTGTTTAATGCATCAAAAAAACGATACCATCAATAATAGCCACCCCAACGCCATCCACCAGCGCCAAACCAAAATCAACTGCCCGCAATCACCCACAATGACGGGGGAAAAAGCCATTAAGGCCCCCATAAAATCTTTGAAGAGCCCAGTGCCATTCAAGACACCAAGGCTTATTGATAAAAACTATAAAAGCCCTTAGAACAAAACTCTAAAGGCATAAAATGCAAGAAAATAAACAACCTCAAGTTGTTTAATTCATCGAGCAAAATGTGACCATAAAGAATGGTGGAGCCCAACGCCATCCACCAGCGCCTAACCAAAACCAACCGTCGTCACCAATCCCCATGATTGGGAAAGAGCCTTAAAACCCTTCATAAAATCTCTAAAAGAGCCCAGTGCCATTCAAAACACCAAGGCTTATTGATAAAACTAACCATAAAAGCCCTTAGAACAAAACTCTAAGGACATAAAGTACCATAATACACAACCTCAGGCTGTCTCATTTATCGAGCAAAATGTGACCATAAAGAATGGTGGAGCCCAACGCCAAACACCAGCGCTTCACCATCAACACCCAACGCGCATCCAACCATAAAGGACAAACCAACCTTCAACGCCCGCCATAAACGATTTCGAAAAAAGCCTTTTAAAAACGCATTGGACGAATTTTTGAAGAACCTTTTCGACGCGATGTTTCAATACGCAAAGCTTGAAGCTGTTCTTGAAAATCTCTGAAAGAAACGGCGGCATATTCAGGATCTTTAAGGATATTTTTATACAATTCATATTTTGCCCGCGCTTTAATAAGATCAAAAGCATGAAGCAACCAAGGATTATCATCTTCTCTCAGCTGTTCATCCGCAATAGGAGCATACGAGAGCTTTACGGTTTCCACATGTTCTGGTGTTGGAAAGAGACCTATTTTTTGATCAAGGTACGTATAAAAGAATGGCGTTCCCAGTACAGGATGCGCGCCATATTGTTGATGCAACACTTCCAAGGGCTTAAAGAACAATTTTGTTGGTGTTTCATCGTTTGTTGCTAAAAAGACGCTCTCTAAAACCTTTTCTGATTTAATACAAATTCCCTCTTCTTGCCCATACCATGTTTTACCACTTTGTGTTTTAAACGTCCTTTCTCTTTTTTCATTAAAGAAAAAGGGTTCGCGTTCACACAAACGCAAAGCCGTAAAAATTGAATCTTGAATTTGCAGGGAATATTCCGCTGTTGTATCGTCAATTTCATCTTGAATAAGCGCGACCATATAAGCAAAAGTTTTAGAATGGTCTGAATGTGTAAGGTTTAGATTTTGGGGATCAGTGGATAAAGTGGTCATAAGCCTGTCCTTGTTTCTGGAAGCATTTTAAATTTTTCCCCCAACAGATCCCTCTTGTTGGGGGAAGAGAGCAAACATTCGCTTTAAGCGGGCGCTCCATAAGTTGGGATGACGATAGTGCCAAAATCCTGAGCCCCTTGCGTACTTCCTGGCAAGGTAAAGCAAGTTTTTTTCATACCGATAATGGTTTTTGCCGCGACCCCGAATTCTCTTTCATAGTCGAAGAGTTCTTCCACCAATTTATAGCGTGTTGCTCCTCGATCTTTACCAAAAGCAATCACAGCACTCTGCGCACCAAGCAGAACAGCCCGCCGCACATTTGGTACAGCTTTATTTGCCGTCCCAGATTCAACCCCTTCGGTAATATGTTCAGCTTCGCGTAAAACCACACCATTATACATGCCCAAAGACCCATCATAGAGCGGATTTTTGATACGACTTCCACTATAGATTGCCTTAGTAATGTCGAGCCATTGCCCCGCATCTGTATTAGTTCGCAATTGCGTCACTTGGGTTGGGTGCAGATACAGCACATAGACATTTTCGCCATCAATCCGCACAGGTCTAATTTTAGGATTTGCCAATTTAGCCCGTTCGACAGCTTTATCAATGAGCTTAAGATCAAAAACATCGCCTTCTTTTAAGTCCTCATCTTTTGCTTTATCGTTAGGACGTACCACGCGTTTATTGGTTGGTGCCGTTGGCGCATTAAACCCATAATGGACAGGTTTAAGAGTAATCGTACGTCCCTCAAAGTTAATAGCTTTTGCGGTATAACCACACACTTGAATGAAGAACATCATACTCAGACGATCTGCATACCAATCAACCAAACCATTTTTTGCCTCGGTGCGCAAATCATGGAGAATTCGTTGCTGATCAATTGTTCCCTCATTTTTGACACGCACAGCATGAACGAGTTCATTAATTGCCAAGCGATCATTGAGAAACTGTAAAGCTTCTTCATTGCCTTCCAATGTCTGCCCTTCACTCACCCCATCGCCTAGCAACTGCACACGCAAATTAAAGCTAATGGCATCCCCACTTGCTTTCGTGGTTTCATCCTTTAATTGTACGATACTGTTTGAATCATTTCCAATCAACGGTGCAATTGGAAGTGCTTTTGAGACTTCTTGGTTTAATAATTTAGACCATGTGCGCACTGCCATTGGGTCATTAAGTCCGATATAAGTTACAGTCATTTTGTCCTCTAAAAGTTTTATTGACATAAAAAACCCGGCAAAGCGCCGGTTGTTAAAACACCACATTTTATTTCAAATGGTGAATAGTTTGTTCGTGAGTTTTATCTAATTTCTGTTAGCGTCTGCCTCCTCCTTATAAGAGCTCTCCTCACCGCATCCGTGCTTTGAGAAATCCCCACTCCCCCCGCCCCTGTTCCCTCAAAAAACGCCTGCCACCTTCACGCCCCAAAAGCCGCTCCACGTTCCCGCAAAAGACCCTGCCACATTTTTGTTTTTAAAATTCTCTTCCCCCCATTAAACGATTAAAAGCAGCTTTATTTTTAGGATCAGCAACCCAAGCGCTAAATTCTGCTTCTGACATTTTATCAAGCATATCCAAAGAAATCGGCCCATTTGGCGTTAAACCGTTATAAGCAGCAAGAGTACGCGCAGAATTGTGTCTTTCCTGTAAATTTTCATCCATGTTATTGGGAACATTTGTGTAGCCAATTTTTTGTGCAATCGTGTAAATCACTTCAGCAGGGTTTTGATTTTTTTGCGCACAATCGCGCAAGATCTGCTTCAACTCATCACCAATTATCGCATCAATATTTTGGGGATCTGCCATCTCAGGATAGAGCGAAGCACAAGCAGCCAACTGTTTAGCCCGCGTTTCATAAATAAAATCGGCGGCTTGATCAAAATCATGATGTTTTTGTTTAACACTGGCAACAGACTGTTGATAGAATGCGTGCAACTGTTCTGCTTCACAAACAGTCGGTTTATCTTGGGGTTTTTCATGTAAAAGCCCTTGTTTTTGGAGTGTTTTTCCCAACCATTGCATATAGCCCATAAAGTCTTTTTGTGGATCTGGTGGAACATCTTCTCCTCCTTGAACCTCTTTTTCTACCTTTTGCGAAGAGGACTGTTTTTGATGCGTTTGCCCTTGGAAATTATCTTCAAGAGTTTTTTCTTCTCTTGCAATTTCACCATCTTCTCCCTCTTGTGTTGAGACCAGAAAATCTTGTTTTAATTGGTTTTGTTCTGCCGGCGTTAAGTGTTCTTGATCCATGACATTAGCCTTTTCTTTTTTTTAACAATAAAATTAAATTTTTCAGATAAAACAGCCTGTGAGCATTTATTCCCTCAATGCTCTCCCATCACTTGGGCTCCACCATTCCCCACCATATTCACCCCACATAACGGCAAGACTCCCTCTCTCCACCTCGATTTTTCCCCAACAATCCTGCCCTATAAAACAGTTCTTTTAAGAAAAGGGAGCCCATGCACACTATGGAAATCGATAAGCCCATTTTGCGCCCACCATTCCCCACCATGTTCACCCCACATAACGGCAAGACTCCCTCTCCACCCTGTTTTCCCCAACAGGGATAGTTCCATAAAACAGCTCTTCGAAGATAAAGGAAGACGACATTATGCTATGGAAATTGTATCGATAAGCAATTTCTGGTAGATGGAATTTATCAGAAGTCGCGCATGACAAAGCGTCCTATTGTTGAGCCTTTACTGTCTGCAACATCTGCATTATCTGCTCTGTTCCCACATTACCCCCCATCTGTGCTGAGGCATTTTGCTCTTCTTGGAGAGCGTTTTGCGCCTTTATAGCGATTTTATGAATGAGTGAAGCGGGTAAAGGCGAATAGCGTAAAAGATCGAGCATAATCTCTGGCGTTGCAAAATTTTGCATCAAAGGAAGCAATTGCATGATCAATGCAAAAGTACGCTCTTTTTCATTAAGACTTGTTGGCGCATCATCCACGACAATATCATATTCCAAACTTGTCACCATTTCGCGTGTCAGTGGAACATATTGAGCATTTTCATCCCCGGCAATACGGACCAACCGCCCATCGGAGAGATAATTTTGAATAAGATAGAGAATAATTTTTCCCTGTCGTTGCCGATATCGACGCAACCCATCAAAAAAGGAAGCCAAAAGATTAAGTGACGATTGTCGCCGTTGTTGTTCAAGAATGCCAGGCTGATTGACAGCTCGCGTCCCAATAAATTCAGAAGACAATCCCGTCACCTGTTCGAGAGCACTCTTTGCTTCATTAAACAATTGAAAAAAACCTTGCGGAAATTGCGCCACGGGTTTAGGCTGGATTCTTCCGCCAGAGACAGCCCCACTTTTCAACCAAGTAATACTATCGGCTCTAGCCCAACTCTCGACGGCTTGTCGATCATCATCAAAAGCATCGCGTTCTGCCATAATGCCGCCTTTTGATTGGCTATTGAGCAAATGCATTACTTGACTAAAATATTTGTTTGCCCACCGTTGCGGATCTTTTGTTGGCTTAACAATTCCGTAAAACTGTCGGCTTAACTTATCAAAAGTACCGGTAATACACTCCCATCCCAATTGATTGGGTGGAACCAAGGGCTTATCAGGCGCTTCGAGCAGCTTTCTGCCCAAAAATGCCCGTTTGACAATTTTTTTGGTCAACTTTGTTGCTTGAATATGAGGAAAGGTTTTGCTTAAATTTTGGAAATCCTGCTCTGAATAATCGATAAATTTTCCACTTTGCGGCTCAAGGACTTTATAAACCACCTCGCGTTCAAACCAGCGACATTCTGCCAATGTCACCATTTTAGGACGTTGATAACAGCTTGCCTCTTCTCCCTCTACCTGATAACTTTGTGTCACCCCACTACTGGTTGGCTGTAAAAAGCTCTGATGTTTCACCCAATCAGCATGAAGATCGCTCCAATGAACATTTGGAAACATTTCCTGCGCTACGGCAAGAGGTTTTTCATCAATATACCATAAGCGTTGAGCATCAATGAGATTAGACTTAACAGCACTTGCATCCCACACCATTTTCATAGGGTCCAGCCGCGCAATGATTGGTTTTCCTTGTGGATCTTGTTCATAATCAAGGCGTGTATCTGTCCAGCCCATGCCGCAAATAATTGCATCTTGAAAGGCATCGGAATCTTCGTATTCGCCGTCGGCTTCATCGCGAAACCATTCGGCTGCTCCTGTTAGAATCTGATTAGCAAAAGCTGCACCTTCTTGTCGTGGAATAAATTGGACTTGTCTTTTATTATTGCGCTCAGCACCGATCACAGCATTAATTAAAGGTGCAATACGGTTAAAAGTCATCACCGGTCTGTTTTGTTCGTGCAAGACGGCAAGGTCTTGCTCATTCCATTGCCGCCCATTATAAAAATCGTAATCTTCTTGGGCATTTTTTCGCCATTTTTCGACATGGGTAATATCATCCTGATACCAACCCACGAGTTTTTTAAAGAGAGCTTGATTTTCAAGCGTTTCGATTTGATCAAAAGAAGAATTTGTAGACATATTCATTAAAAAGCCATCCATGAAGTTTGAGAATGGTGAGAAGAGCGATAAGTTTTTTTTCGCACTCTAGCATTTGGTTGTTCATAAGCCACACACATCAGTCCAAAGGCATCGGCCCCATGGCTTGCCCAATCATGTTCAGCCCCTAGACCGATATTGCGCTGTTCATCACGCTTTTCATGATACCAGGCGAGCGCTTTTCTCCCCGCAGATGTTGTTTCACGATTAAACCATAGTGCAGGAAACAACCGCCTTACGGCTTCGATACGCATTTTAACAGCGCCTGTTCCTTGATTAGGAATTATTTTGGTTTGAAAACCAGCTTGTTGAAGAGCACTTTCAAAACTCACATTATAGACACGATCTTTTGTTGCGCCATCATGAGGCAAGACCATAAGAGCCTTATCATATCCCTTTTGAAAGACCCACCCCACATGCTCTGAGAGAGGTTGTCCTTGGGCTTCATAATAATCGAGCACTCGGATTTCCCTTCCAACAAACTGCGCCACCCACAATGCGGTAGCATCGGCCTTTGCGCCTGTTCCCCCAATATCCCAAAAGATTCTCACCTGCATCAAAGGGTCCCGTGGAACAGTGGTAATCCGCCCTTCCATCTCGGCTTCGAGCAGACATTTCTGATAATAAGCGCCTTGCACAGCTTGGAGATATTCTCCTTCCCAAATATGGTTATACTGCTCTGGTCTTTGCTGTAAATCGTCCATTCGATCACGATTGAGTTTTTCAGGAAATTGCGGATTATCGCGCCAATTGATTTCCACCCCTTTGATATGAGGATTATCGACATTTCGGAAACGTTTTTCCACGGGTGCATTTTCATGACATGGGTTCCATGTCACCCATAATTCTGCATTCCAATCTTTTCCTTCTTCGCGCAAAGTTGGAATAAGTGTTTGCCAAGCGGTCTCGGTCACGGGCTCGGCTTCATCGACCCAACAAAGGAAGACGCGCCCCATTGATTTAATGCTTGCGATATTGCGATCAAGTCCAGCAAAGACATAGACAATCCGTCCATCTTTTGACTTAATATATTTATCGCCGATTTCATAATAGTCTTGTAAAAAAGAATAAGCTTCGATAGCGCGTTTAATTTCTTCCAACGAACTTTCATTAAGAGAATTTTGAAATTGCCTTGCACAAAGGATAATACCGCGTTCTCCAGCCATTCCATGGCGATATCCCACCACGGCCGACATCAAAGCAAAAGAACGTGTTTTTCCAGAACCGCGTCCTCCCCAAGCGGCTCGCACATCGGCATTTCCAGTAAAAACAGGAATAAGCTTTGGAATAAGAGCTACTTGAGCCGTTTTCTGCTCAATTTTTTGAGAAATTTTCTGAACCGTTGTCATTATAAATTTTCATACTTTAGCAATAATTGCGCTGCACCCTTTTGCTTATCCCAAGTTTCATTATCCCAGAGCAATTGAACAAAAAGAGCAATTGAACGAAAAACGCCCTTCTCAAAAGCAGCGCTTTATCTTTTCTTCATCGCACATGTTCAATAAATTTCACTTTTTTACATGAGATCCCCTTGACTCCACCTATATGCCCCAACGTCCTTATCCCCCCAAAGATCATTATCTCCCCAAAGGTCCCTATTTCCCCATCACACCCCTCAAACACCGCGCCTGTCATCCCCCAACCACAAGCACAGTATCCCCCCAAATCATAGCCTCAGCACACGCTCTCAGGCATATCCAAAGCCCAACATCCTCCAAGACCATGCCTCTCAAGCATCACCAATCCTCACACTTTATCCCCCAAGATACCCCACCAAAACACATGCATCCCGCAAGCATAACACTTCTCTCAAGTTTCATGCCCCTCACCCATCAAAACACTGTTCCATATCCACCACACAAATACCCTGCACCAAACCCTCCAGCACACGGGCCCTTACGGCATCATTTACCAAAGCCCCTTCCCAGTATCACGAGCGCCTACAAGCACGATAGCCTCCGCTTCAATCCCCTCAAGATAGGCAATCACTAAAGCATCCCCCTTCCAAGACATCACCCCACATCATCCACCTCAACCTAACATTTTTCAATATCACAAGCCTCAGTGACCAAAGGATCACACTTCTCCGGTTCAGTATTTTTGGGCTTCACTGGCACAATCTCAATACGCGAAACTGTTTTAACATCTCCCCCATTTCAATAACGAGAAAAGACCAAACCTTCACCAGAAATCCAAAACAGCAAATATCATCAAGCACTCCCCAACATCTTTCAGGTATCGCGCCCCTCACGCATCGCCATAAAAGCATCTTGCCCGCCCCCTTCACACAGACCACCCCAGACACCATATACCCCCAAAAAACACCATATGCACCGAAGTCTCCTCCAGTCCACGTCCTCATGCATCCCCCACCAAAGCCCCTTCCCAGTATCACGAGCGCCTACAAGCATGATAGCCTCCGCTTCAATCCCCTCAAGATAGGTAATCACCAAAGCATCCCCCTTCCAAGACATCACCCCACATCATCCACCTCAACCTAACATTTTTCAATATCACAAGCCTCAGTGACCAAAGGATCACACTTCTCCGGTTCAGTATTTTTGGGCTTCACTGGCACAATCTCAATACGCGAAACTGTTTTAACATCTCCCCCATTTCAATAACGAGAAAAGACCAAACCTTCACCAGAAATCCAAAACAGCAAATATCATCAAGCACTCCCCAACATCTTTCAGGTATCGCGCCCCTCACACATCGCCATAAAAGCATCTTGCCCTCGCCGCTTCACACAGACCACCCCAGACACCATATACCCCAAAAAACACCATATGCACCGAAGTCTCCTCCAGTCCACGCCCTCACGCTTCCCCCACCAAAGCCCAACAACTTCACAGCTCACACGCCTAAAGCACACGCCCCTCACCGCAATTTCAATCATAAGCTTTCAGACAAACACCTAGCATCCCCGTTCAAAGACTATATCCCTTAAACATCATGTGCCCAACCCAACATTTTCTCGTAGCTTCAAGCCTCAGTAACCAAAGAATCAGGCTTCTCCGGTTCAGTATTTTTGGGCTTCACTGGCACAATCTCAATACGCGAAACTGTTTTAACATCTCCCCCTGCTTCTCCCGTAACCTGAAGAGGCAAGACTTTTGCCAGCAGCGAAAAAAAAGGAACAGGATTATTCAACGCATGATATTGAAGATAAGACACCAGCCCATCCTCACCATAGTGATATCCAGCCTGCTCAGCGGCTGTCAAAAGAGCTTCATTAAATCGCTTTGTTGTTTTATTCAAAGTTGTTTTTTTACGCCCTTTTCGACGTAAGGGAAGACAATGTTCATCTACCATCATCATGTTCCTTCCAACTAAAGAAAAACCAATACTTCAAACACAAAAAATGACATGAAAATCAGCAACAAAATTTAACAAGCCATCAACAATAAAAAATGAGACCACACCCTAAAAGACAAGAACCCACATAAAGCCAAAATCCTCCACATAATTTTACAGATACACGTTTTTACGCTTTTCCATCTTTACAGAAAAAAAACCAAATGAAACGCCCACATCACCACCCCACGCAGCTCTGTAAACACGGATTTGTCAACAACTCAGCTTCTCACTCTAACGGATTCCCCTGCTGATTATTTCATATGGCTATCTCACACTTCAAAGAATGGTGTTTCATCAAACACGCCAGATAAACTCTGATCTACAATTCGACTTCAAAAAGCAAATTTTCCTCTGCTAAATAAAGCTTCCACCCCGCACCGGTTTTAAACTATAATCCAACCTCTTACCCAATAAATTCCCCTACTAACATCAGATTACCACCCCCAAACATCCCTATTTTACAGTATAACCGTACAGCAAACATTTTAATTGTTCTTGCCAATCTTCCGAAACTACTTTACTGATAGGCTTGTGTTTTTGATCGTCCACGCAACGGTCAAATAGGGAGTTGAAAACCCGAACGCTCGGTACATAAATTTATCCCGCTTTGCGGATATCCCGGAATTCCGGGAGTTTTTGCTATGTCCAAGTGCTTTTCAGCACTAAAAGCAAAAAGCTGATCCGAGTGTCAGTATTTTCAACCTCCCGGAATACTCATGCGAGGGCGCTCGCAACCGGAGGGGAGCTTGAAGTGCAAACTAAAAATTCACATTTCAATGATATTTCAATAGGCAAAAGAATCCGTCACAGACGCATTTCAATGGGGCTTTCTCAAAAGGAATTAGGAAGCCATTTAGGTGTCAGTTTCCAACAAATCCAGAAATACGAAAAAGGTTTAAATCGTGTAAGCGCGGGGTGTTTGCTCGAAATTGCCAAAAAACTAGAGGTTCCTATGAACTTTTTTTATGCGGACCTTTTAACAGCAGATATTCCCACAAAGGAAAATCTCTCACACCACGATCAAGACACCTATAGCGAAAAAGAACACGCCCTTTTAAAAAACTTTAGAGAACTCGAAGCGAAAAAACAAAAAGCAATCTTGTGGTTAATTTCTGATTAGACAAAAGCACCCCGTCAACATCCCTCACCAATATATCCAACACCCTTAAAATATAAGCTTCAGATCACGACACCTCAAAGAAGGCAATTTTATCAAACACGCCAGATAAGCTCTGATCTACAATTCGACTTCAAAAAGCAAATTTTCCTCTGCTGAATAAAGCTTCCACCCCGCACCGGTTTTAAACTATCATCCAACCTCTTCCCCAGTAAATTCCCCTACTAACATCAGATTACCACCCCCCCCAAACATCCCTATTTTACAATATAACAGACTAGAAAATCTTTTAATTGTTCTTGCCAATCCCTTGAAATTACTTTATCACTCAAAGGATATTTTGATCGTCCACGCAACGATTAATAAGGGATAGTAAAGCCCTAAGCTCTAGCGTAAGAATGAACCCACTTTGTGGGTGTCCCGGGATTCCGGGAGTTTTTGCTATGTCCAGGTGTGATAAGCACTAAAAGCAAAAATGCTGACTAGAGCTCAGTACTTTACTACTCCCGGAATACCAATGCGAGGGCGCTCGCAACCGGAGGGGAGCTTGAAGTGCAAACTAAAAATTCACATTTCAATGATATTTCAATAGGTAAAAGAATCCGCCATAGACGACTTTCAATGGGACTTTCTCAAAAGGAATTAGGAAGCCATTTAGGTGTCAGTTTCCAACAAATCCAAAAATATGAAAAAGGTTTAAATCGTGTAAGCGCGGGGTGTTTGCTCGAAATTGCTAAAAAACTAGAGGTTCCTATGAACTTTTTTTATGCGGACCTTTTAACAGCAGATATTCCCACAAAAGAACATGCCTTACACCACGATCAAGACACATACAGCGAAAAAGAATACGCCCTTTTGAAAAACTTTAGAGAACTCCAGCCGAAAAAACAAAAAGCAATCTTGTGGTTGATTTCTGATTAGACAAAAGCACACCCATCAACATCCCTCGCCAATATATCCAACATCCTTTAAATATAAGCTTCAGATCACGACACCTCAAAGAAGGCAATTTTATCAGACACGACAGATAAGCGCTGCCCTAAAATATTCCCTCACACACTTTTCTCCAGTCAACGCGATTTATACCCCTCTTCATCCCAGCTTTCCCCGCTCCATTCACAAACGCGTCCCCTAGTTCTCCATATTCCATGCCAAGACAAAAGCATACAACACATAAATCCTTCACTTCAATTTTACAGATTCACGTTTTTACGCTTTTACATCTTTACAGAAAGAAGCCAAACGAAATTTTTCCCCCAGCGTCTTACACTGCGTTGTCAAGAATCCGACATCTTGTAGCAGTTTCCTCCTACCAAGCACTTAGACAGATCAGCACACCATACCCCTCAAACAACGGATTCAACAAGCAAGCCTTCTCTGAATATTCTTACACCCATCCCTCTCCAACACAAAGAGCGAAAGCTCCTACAAATACCGATCAATTCCGCTTCGAAGCAAAGACCCACCCAAAAGACAAAGCTTCACACACACACCAAAAAGCTTCTCCCACAGCGCCAATTTTCACATGCTTCATCCTAGCTTTCCACTTCATTTGCAGACTCGTTCCCCAGTCCTCTCACCCCATTCCATGCCAAGACAAAAGCATACAACACATAAATCCTTCACTTCAATTTTACGGATTCACGTTTTTACGCTTTTACATCTTTACAGAAAACAACCAAACGAAATTTCCAAACCAGCCCACCACTCAATAAACAAGAGTCTGTAAACAATTCAACTTTTATCGCGTATATTGCACTTGGAAAACACCCCTCACCACCCCTCAAAGGATACTGTTTCACCAGACACGGATAGATAACCTCTACCCTCAAATATCCAGACACTCTCACAAAAAGCACCGTATAAATTGATATGCTTGAAGATCCGTCGACGGCATATCCTTGCCTCTAATGCCCCCATCTCACCCTACCTCAAATGACAATATTTTACAGCATAAGGCATAAGGCATAAGGCATAAGAAGATAATGAGACAGTTTTTAAGATACAAAAAAATGCTCTCATTTTCCAAATCTTTTAATTGTTCTTGCCAATCTTTTGAAATTACTTTATCACTCAAAAGGTGCTTTGGTCGTCTACGCAGCGATCAATAGGGAGTTGAAGCCCGAAAACTCAAACATTAATTTACCCCACTTTGTGGGTATCCCGGAGTTCCGGGAGTTTTTGCTATGTCCAAGTGCATCTTCGCACTAAAAGCAAAAAGCTGATTTGAGTTCAGTGCTTTCAACCTCCCGGAATACCAATGCGAGGGCGCTCGCAACTGGAGGGGAGCTTGAAGTGCAAACTAAAAATTCACATTTCAATGATATTTCGATAGGCAAAAGAATTCGTCACAGACGCATTTCAATGGGACTTTCTCAAAAAGAGTTAGGAAGCTATTTAGGCGTCAGTTTTCAACAAATCCAAAAATATGAAAAAGGCTTCAATCGTGTAAGCGCAGGACGCTTACAAGAAATTGCCAACATCTTAAAAGTTCCCATTACCTTTTTTTATGCCGATATTGCGATAAAAGCAGATATTCCCACAAAGGAAAATGCTCTCCCCCATGATCAAGACACCTATAGCGAAAAAGAACACGCCCTTTTAAAAAACTTTAGAGAACTCAAACCGAAAAAACAAAAAGCAATCTTGTGGTTGATTTCTGATTAGACAAAAGCCCATCAATCGACATCCGTTGCCAATATTCCCCTCAGCCTAAAGCCTTGCCCGCCTGATACCACCAGATCTCAAAAAACGGTTCACGACACCGGTTTACGACATCATAGGATAACAAACTTCAAAATAGGATAACAAACACCAGAACCTTGGAAAAACATCCCCACCCCTCTCACAGAATCTTATCAAAAGATCTCATCTGATTTAAACGCACAATTCCGATTGTATCATTATGATACCTTTTTACATTTACCTTGTCAAGTTTTTATATTTTTCTTTTGATATTTTTGTGTTTTTCTTTAAGGGGAGCCACATCCCTCAAAACATCTTTCCTGCAAAATGCCCCTCATACAAAACACAATGTCTAAAACAACAAGAGCTAAAATAGGATTCCCCCTAAATAGGATTCCCCCTAAATAGGATTTCCCCTAAATGGGATTTCCCCTAAATGGGATTTCATTGTATTGCTCATTCATCCACTTATTAAAAAACACCTCTCAATTCTTCTCACACCCATTTCACGAATATCCCCCATAAAAATATAATTGTTAAGCTCCGCATAGAATATAAACGCCAACCACGATTTTTCTCTCTTCACATCTCTTTACACATCAGCTCTGCAATCTGTTCACAGCTATTCCCCACACACTCTTCTCCAGAAAACGCACTTCAACAACACTCTTCATCCCAACTTTCTCCTCCATTCACGAAGACACTTCCCCCAATCCTTCCCACCACACTCCATGCCATGATAAAAGCTCTCACAAAGCACAAATCCTCCGCTTCATTTTACAGATTCACATTTCTACGCTTTTACATCATTACAGAACGCAGCCAAAGGAAACTCCCAAACCACCACGCGATAATTTGATAAAAACAAAACACCTTTACAACAATCTCAAACAACAGATTTCTGTAAAGAGCTCATATGAATTTGATTGATCAGATCTGACTATTAGATTGGCATATAGAGCCGTAGAACAGAAAGTAATTTTCTATAAGACAGAAACGATAAAAGCGCTATATAACTGAGACAGAACATGAAGAATTGCAAACAGATAAAACGACATCTTTCTTCGTTACAACACTGAAATTGTAAACGAGACTACGAATAACTATCGTCTGAATATGCAATTTCACATCTGCAAATTTTTATTGATTAATTCAATCCCAACATTTTCCCTGAAACACATTTCTTCATTATCTACTTCTTTGAGACAAACCGGTAAAGGGGTTTCATCTATTATAAGTACGGACATAATAACGCGTTACTCCAACCTCATCATAAGAAACCATAGACATGATACCTGTCTTTATTGGCGTTATTTGATAAGTCAAGATTACACCATTTTGCTGTTTGTTTGGTTGATCTGTATAGATCACGTTATATCCATTCCGTCGCAAGAGATCAATAAATACAGGAGTAAAGTTGTCTTCTGTTTTATTTTTTTTCACAATAAGAGTTGTTGTAGCGGGCGGTAAAGGTTTTTTAAGATTACGAACAAAATCGTTAGCAATTAATTTTACATCATCTTTCGTAATATTTGGACTGACATAACTTGATGAATAATTACTGATAGATGCACAACCAGCCACCAATACAAGCGGTAACGGAAATAAATATTTTGACATCTTAACTCCCCTATTAATTGCATTCTATTCTGAGAAGCTCCTACACCAGAAATAAGAGCCTCCTTTCAAAGAATAGCCTTAACAACATACTGCTTTACTATCAAGCATTAGTTAATCAATTTCTCACTTGTTAAAAAAACGCCACCATCCTCATAGTACTTAAAGCTTATGCTTAACACACAAAATATATATGTTAAAAGTACGAAAAAACACATGTAAAGCATGTAGTATACATATAGTATATGTATACTTACTTTCATGGTGTGTTGCATTACATAAACCAACGCACAGCACCCTTCATTTCCCCTCCATTCACGAAGACACTTCCCCCCAATCCTCGCACCACATTCCACGCCCCCAAAAGCCCAAAGTGACCAAAAACACGCACAATATATGAACCCATAAGTCCTTCACTTCACTTTTACAGATTCACATTTTTACGCTTTTACATCATTACAGAACGAAGCCAAGGAAAGGTTCACCGCCCCGTACCACTCTATAAACAACGGTCTGTAAAGAATTCAAATGCTTGCCTAGCAAGTTTCCACCACTGACCACTCATTCATTTCAGATTCCCCCTTCAAAGAGCTGTGTTTTTATCTCATGAATAAGATAATTAGCGAACCGTCTTTAGAAAAAAGAAAAGGCATGGAGATATCAAATATATCAATGGTCGTCATCGACTGTCGTGTTAAGAGGTGTTAACTCTTTATTTTTCTTAATTTTTACAACGCCAATAATTCCCGTGGAAATAATTAATGCGGACATAGCTAAAAAAGAGCTTAACAATCCCACGAGAGCCAAAAGTCCAGCAATAAAGCCAGAGATTGCTTCCGCAGAGTTCGCTAAAGTTGAAAAGGTTCCAAAACTTTTACCAAAATCTTCACGACGAGAATATAATTGAATAGCTGAGACTAAACCAATATCCACAAAGGCACCCATAAATCCTAAAACAAATGCTAACACGAGAAGGAGTTTTAAATAAAGTCCAGCAGCTAAAGGCATAACAAACAGAATAACCCCATAAAGAAGCCAAAATATCATGAGCTTCAACGATGTAATATTTAATATAATTTTACTATATAACAAACCACCAACAATAGTTCCAACAGCCATGAGAGAAAAAATATAACTAACAAAGTTTTCCTCTCCCCCTATAGAGAGAACAAAAGCTGGAATTAAAAATCTTAAAATTGCACCCGTAAAGAGAATAGCAAACGACGAGCCAACGAGCGTAATAAATAAATTATTATGTTCTGTAGAAATATATTTAAGATATGAAGCTGTTTCTCGATAAATTTTTATAAAATTGAATGATTTATTCTCATTTGAATTTAAATTCGTGAGATTAAATAACACGATAATAGATATAAAATAGGTAAAAAAATCAAAAATGAGTACTGCCGATTTATTTACTAAAAAAAGCAGTATGGAACAAACCAAAGGGCCAATGACGGATGCAGTTTCCATGATAATTTGAGCAATGCTATTGGCCTTTGTAAGATCTTTTATTGAAAACATTCTGGGAATAGCAGCTTGAAAACTTGGTTGGAAAATACTTCTTCCTATCGTTGTACATATTGCTGCAAAAATAAGAACAATGATATGTGCCGTACCTGTTATATAAGTTATAAAAACAAACAATGAAGCTAATAATCTAACAACTTCACTTAAGATGATATTTTTCTTCAAAGAAAAATTATCCGCTAACCAACCTCCTATAGGGCCAAAAAAGAGAAAAGGGATAAATCGAAAAAAATACACAAGACCTGTAAAAAAGGTGTTATCTGTTAATTCTAAGACAAGTAAAATAAAAACAACTTCATAAGCATAATCACCAACTTTAGAAATAAAGAGAGAGCAAAAAAGAGCTAATGGACTCTTTTTTAAAAACAAATTCATATCAACCATCCGATGTTAAACTTAGCTACACTTAAAATTACACTTCCTTCAATACAATTGGTGATATGAACTTCAGAAGAGTCTTTTATTCTAATAAATCGCTTAATAAGTTAAGTGAAAATTTTTAAAGAAATACTCCTATTGATATAAGCATTTACTCTAATATCAAGTAATATCTTTAAAAAAAGAAAGAATGTAAAAACTATTAGATCACAATCTTCCATATTATTACATTGACCTCCACCCCACGTCTCAAAGAATGAAAATTCCCAACCAGCACTAGTCTACAATCCCACTTCAAAAAGCAGCTTTCCCCACAAAATAAAGCTTGCACCCAACCACTCCTCAAGCGACAGCACTTCGTCAGGCTCAACAAATCAAGCCCTATCTCCAAAACCGCCCTCCTTCACGCATCTCTTTGCACCACCGGATTACCCACACTCTCCTCCTATCCATGCGCACTTTCTTCATTCTCCATTCCCCCCTTTTTCTCTCCCATCACACTCTCACAACTTAACAGCACTCTTCCTCCCAACTTCCATTCACGAAGACACTTCCCCCCAATCCTCGCACCACATTCCATACCATGACCAAAAACACGCACAATATATAAATCTATAAGTCCTCCGTTTCACTTTTAAGGATATACATTTTTACGCTTTTACATTATTACAGAACGAAGCCAAGGAAAGGTTCACCACCCCGTACCGCTCTATAAACAACAGTCTATAAATGAACGCAGCTTTTTGCCTAGTACCCCCTTACAATCTTCAGTCGCCCCCCTCAAACGACAACACTTCATAAAGCTCAACAAATCAAGCCCTGCCCTCAAATATTCTAGCTCTTCACTCCCCCCTAAAAGAGCAATGTTTTACGGCATAATAGAATAGAAAATTCTTGATTTTTCTTGCCAAGCTTCTGAAATTACTTTATCACTTAAAGTGTAATTTTGGTCGTCTACGCAACGATCAATAGGGATTAAAAACCCGAAGACTTGACACATAAATTTATCCCGCTTTGCGGGTATCCCGGGATTCCGGGAGATTTTGCTATGTCCAGGTGCTTTGGCACTAAAAGCAAAATGCTGATTCGAGGTCAGTGCTTTCAGGCTCCCGGAATACCAATGCGAGGGCGCTCGCAACCG
>NZ_JBHIRA010000009.1:40333-77489 GCF_042196825.1 Bartonella sp. AC10YNML
CCTATAGCGAAAAAGAACACACTCTGTTGAGAAACTTTAGAGAGCTCCAGCCGAAAAAACAAAAAGCAATCTTGTGGTTGATTTCTGATTAGGAAAAAGCACAACGATCAACATTATTCAATAATATATCAAACAACAAAACATGCTTAAGTCACATTCAAACCAACACACCATCCCCCTGTTTTACGGCATAATAGAATAGAAAATTCTTGATTTTTCTTGCCAAGCTTCTGAAGTTACTTTATCACTTAGAGTGTAATTTTGATCGTCTACGCACCGATCAAGAGGGATTAAAGGTCCTAAATCCGAGCGTAAAAATGAACCCACTTTTTTGGATATCCCGGAATTCCGGGAGTTTTTGCTATGTCCAGGTGCTTCTCAGCACTAAAAGCAAAATGCTGATTCGAGGTCAGTGCTTTCAGGCTCCCGGAATACCAATGCGAGGGCGCTCGCAACCGGAGGGGGGCTTGAAGTGCCAACTAAAAATCCACATTTTATCGACATTTTGATAGGCAAAAGAATCCGTCACAGACGCATTTCCATGGGACTTTCTCAAAAAGAATTAGGAAGCCATTTAGGTGTCAGTTTCCAACAAATCCAAAAATACGAAAAAGGCTTCAATCGTGTAAGTGCCAAATGTTTACTGGAAATCGCTCAAAAACTAGAAGTTCCTATGAACTTTTTTTATGCAGACATTGCCACAAAAGAAAATCTTCCCACAAAAGAAACCCTCTTACACCACAATCAAGAAACCTATAGCGAAAAAGAACACACTCTGTTGAGAAACTTTAGAGAGCTCCAGCCGAAAAAACAAAAAGCAATCTTGTGGCTAATTTCTGATTAGGCAAAAGCACAACGATCAACGTTATTTGTTAATATATCAAACAACAAAACATCCTTAAATCAAATTCAGATCAAGACACCACACCCCTTCAGAGAGCAGTGTTTTAAGGCAAATAGGATAATCAGCTGCATTTTTGTTGTCACTTATAATTTTCCAATGACTTTTGAATGCCTCAATTAATCTTTTTTATAGCACTTTCACTCTTTTTAAAGCTTCTTTCTCTGCTTCTTCTTTTAACTTCATGCCATTGGCGCCTTCGTACCTTTTTATTGTTTTTTCAATCTGATCATCAGTCCCTGCTTTAAAGACAATCATTGTTTCAAACGGACGAAATAATGACGATTGCGAAATATGAAAAAAGATATTCGTGCTCAAATTGCTTGGATCAAACTCGCTATACCCTGTACTTTTTAAGTCATGGATAGATATCGCTTTTTTTGACATAGCAAGACCAATAACATCGCTATTTTTCTCACCAAAATTTTGTACTTTTAAAAGGTTATTTTTAGCGTCATAAACTGTCGACATATCCATGACTTCGTTAAGAACTTGATCATTTATGTCAAATTGAGCATCTATGCCAAAAATGAATACAAGATCACGCAAAGAACAAGCTTTTTGAAAAAAACAAGCATTGTACAAACGTGAGGGAACCCCAAGACAGTTGACTGCTCGTCGAATGATTTTTATAGCGAGCTCATATGATTTTTCATCTAAACGATGATCACGAATGTCTGGAATGTAGATTTCTTGTGTTTCTTGTAACGGTGCATTTTCACTATTTAATGCACTATCAATAAGCTTTTCTAACCAATTGTAATTCTCAATATTATCCTGCTCTCGGACAGACGATCTGATCTCTTTTAAAAGATTGTCCAGCCCATACTCTTCTCTAAAAGCATGCTCTATTCGATCACACGTCATTAGAAATGTATAGTGATCTTCTCGTTTGTCCGGTATAGATGATGCTTCAATTTCTGGATCATTCACTTTAAATTGATCAACGCTTTCTCCACTTTTAACAGATATCGAATGCTCACCTCTAATAGTATCAAAAACTCTCGCCCCTTGCTCCTCCCTAAAAGAAAAGCCTTGTTCAAGAAACAACTTTAATGGATTGGAATCATCCGATGTTAACGACACATCTTGTATTAAAGAGTCCAAAATTTTCTTTTGAAGCTCAGCATCACTTATTAACGAATCTTTCCTATCCTCATAGAAATCCTTTAAGCTTTCTGGAATACGCCGATTATAACTCTTAACATCCTCTGCAAACCAGCTGTTAATTATTTCCTTGTTTGTGGCTAATTTCATAAGATTATGCCCCCCATTTAAATTTTACCCCGCTTAAATTTCAAATGATCCTTTTTATCAATAAATTCCAATACAGTTTTTATTAAAATCCTTGAAAAAAGTTCATTATCTTTTTATTTTACTTAATATTTACCATATTATAGTTTATTGGTAAATGTTAAGTAAAATCAATTAAGATATAGATGGTATTTTTAATATACACCTTCCACTTAAACTTGCCTTTGTAACACGAATAGCAAAAATTTTAACCAAAACAAGTTAGAGGTCTTGTTTTTCAAGTCTTTATCTTGATTAAAAAACTGCAAAATAGCAAACTTGATTGTGCAGATAATCATGCTTCATCATCTATTAGCCACCGACAAGAGTGCAATCAATCAAACAGTTTAAAAAAACTTTTAGCAAAATTTTAAAGCAGAAAAACGCACATCACCGAAAAAATGAGAGAGCAGCGCGTTTTACGCATCCTCCACCTTTTGCTTAAACAGCAAAACTCCAATCCATCGTCAAAATATCTTCGTCTAAAATTCCCATGCCACAGATCAGCCCCCTCAAAAAGCAATGTTTTACGGCGGATAAACGGCATTTCTCTTTAACGCTTCTACACACAAAGCAATAAAGCAACAAAGCAATAAAGCAACAAAGCAACAAAGCAACAAAGCAATCCTGCTTGTGACTTCACTTATAACATTGCAAGAAAATAGTTTTCACGACAAACAGAAGGAAAAGAATCCTACGATATTCGAGAACGCTCATTTAATATGCAAAAACACCGGCTACTCCCTTTGCTTTGCAATAAAACACCGCTGTCTCACAGTGAATTTTTCTAAATCAGCACGCCTCAAAGCGCGGTGTTTTATTGCACAATAAGATTATCACCGCCCTTTATACCATGAATTTCTCCAAACTTAATCTTCAGGCAAAAATTCCAACCGATCTCCTTGTTTTGTAATTTTCACCGTTGTCTCGTCGTGAATTTCTCCAAACAAGATTTTCTCTGCGAGAGGGTCTTGAATTTCTTTTTGAATAATCCGTTTAAGCGGACGAGCACCATAGAGCGGATCATAGCCCTTATCGGCAAGAAATTTTCTCACCTCTGGCTCGATTTGCAAAGTTATTTTGCGTTCATTGAGTAGATTTTGCAAATGTTCTATCTGAATATCGACGATAGCTTCCATATCTTGACGTTGCAGCCTTTGAAAGAGAATAATCTCATCAATACGGTTTAAAAATTCAGGACGGAAAGCGGCTTTGACGACATTCATAACATCATTTTTTGCCTGATCTGTTGCTTGCCCTTCAGGCAAAGCAGTTAAAAACTCAGCACCAAGATTAGAAGTCATAATCAGCAAGGTATTTCGAAAGTCAACGGTACGTCCTTGACTATCCGTCAAGCGTCCCTCATCCAACACTTGCAACAAGAGATTAAAAATATCAGGGTGTGCTTTTTCAATTTCGTCAAACAGAATGACCTGGTAAGGTCTTCTACGTACAGCCTCCGTCAGCACGCCCCCTTCTTCATATCCAACATATCCAGGAGGTGCCCCAATCAGCCGCGCCCCAGCATGCTTTTCCATATATTCCGACATATCAATACGCAACATGGCATTTGGGTCTTGAAAGAGAAAAGCGGCCAGAGCTTTGGTTAACTCGGTTTTTCCCACCCCCGTAGGTCCCAAGAACATGAAAGACCCCAGCGGACGGTTAGGATCTTGCAGCCCCGCACGCGCACGCCGTACAGCACGAGAAACAGCTTGAACAGCCTCTCCCTGCCCAATCACACGTTTGCTAATTTCATCTTCCATCCGCAACAGCGCCTCCCGTTCTGCCTCCAGCATTCGATCAACAGGAATACCGGTCCAGCGCGAAACAATCCGCGCCACATGTTCAGCCGTCACCGTTTCTTCAACGAGATGATTTTGTTGGTCATCATTTTCCGCGATACTCAATTGTTTTTCGAGTTCAGGAATGACACTATAAGCCAGTTCTCCAGCGCGTTGGAATTGTCCATCACGCTGTGCAATAGCCAAAGCATTACGGGCTTCTTCGAGTTGTTTTTTCAAATCAGCAGCATGCCCTAATTTTTGTTTCTCAGCCTGCCAAGCACTTGTCATCTCAGCGGACTGTTGTTCCAATGTTTTCAGTTCCTCCTGCACATTTTTCAACCGTTCTTTTGCTGTTGGCTCGACATCTGTTTTCAAAGCTTCCCGTTCGATCTTCAACTGTAAAATACGCCGATCAACAGCATCGAGTTCTTCCGGCTTTGAATCGACCTGCATACGCAAACGTGCCGCCGCTTCATCGATAAGATCAATAGCTTTATCCGGCAAGAAGCGATCCGTAATATAGCGGTTAGACAAACGCGCGGCCGCAATTAAAGCACTATCAGCCAAGCGCACTTTGTGATGTTGTTCATATTTTTCCTTAATACCGCGCAAGATAGAAATAGTATCTTCCAAAGAGGGTTCAGGTACAAAGACAGGCTGGAAGCGGCGTGCCAAAGCAGCATCTTTTTCGACATATTTTCGATATTCATCGAGCGTAGTAGCACCCACACAATGGAGTTCTCCGCGTGCAAGAGCAGGCTTTAACAAGTTAGACGCATCCATAGGACCATCAGATTTTCCTGCTCCAACAAGATTGTGCAATTCATCAATAAAGAGGATAATTTGTCCATTTTCGGCTTGCACCTCTGCCAGCACTGCTTTGAGACGTTCTTCGAATTCTCCACGATATTTTGCACCAGCGATAAGCGCTCCCATATCGAGCGCATAGAGTTGTTTATCCCGCAAAGTTTCAGGGACATCGCCATTGATAATGCGCAGAGCTAACCCTTCCACAATAGCTGTTTTCCCCACCCCAGGCTCACCAATCAACACGGGATTATTTTTCGTCCGCCGTGAGAGCACCTGAATAGTGCGTCGAATTTCTTCTTCTCGTCCAATAACAGGGTCGAGTTTTCCTTCGCGTGCATCTTTTGTGAGATCCCGGGCATATTTTTGCAAGGCATCATATTGTCCTTCGGCATGGGGGCTTGTTGCTGTTTTTCCTTTCCGCAGCGCATTAATTGCCCGATTAAGCGCTTGCGGGGTCAATCCTCCACTTGTTAAAATATCGGCTGTTTTTGCGGTCTTTTCCATGATCAGCGCTTGCAACATGCGCTCCACGGTCACAAACTGATCACCGGCTTTTTTCGCAATATCCTCAGCCAGCGCGAAAACTTTTGCCAATGGCTGTGAAAGATAGAGCTGTCCATTTCCCCCTTGCACTTTAGGCAAAGCATCAAGTGCTTCTTTTAGCGCCTTTTGAATAAGAGTAAGATCACCACCAGCGTTTTGGATAAGCGATGCAGCCAATCCTTGAGAATCGTCTAACAACACTTTCAGGAAATGCTCCGGCATAAACTGCTGATGATCAGAAGCAAGAGCGCTATTTTGTGCTGATTGTAAAAAACCCTGTACGCGTTCGCTATATTTTTCCAAGTTCATTTTTTTTCCTTAAACCTCAAGCCATCACCACACTTTAACCTCTCCAATATTCCACAAAAGAAACATCCAGAAAGGATTATCCAGCCTCTAAAAAACACCGCGGAAAAAGCAGCATGAAGAAGAACCGTAGTGCTAAAAAGAATATGGGTTTCTACAAGCCTCATAGCAAGAGGGAGAAAAAAAATACGCTATCATTTTAAATAAAAACCGCAACTTTTCTTATACCCCACATCATCACTCCCCTTTTTAAACTCTCACCCACAAACTCCACCATTAAAACTTAAATTTGAACAGCAAAAAAGGAGCATGCAAAAACATTTCAAACAAAGCAGTCTTTACAGTATATAGTTTAGAGTAAACATTAAAGTATTTCTATATTTTTACTTAACAAATCATTGAATATATGTTTTAATACTTATAAACTTACATTCTTTTTATTAAGATAGAGGATTTGAGTATGTACCATACTGTAAAAAAGGTTATTTTAATACTTTTATTCCTTCTGATAAGTAAACCAAGCTATGCCATCTTTGCCGGCAAAGTTATTACAATAGAGCATGAATGGCCTGAGAATGCATTATTTGATCTATTTGTTTTCACCCAGCAAGTAAACTACGATGGTGGGCCTAACTCCATCTATTTCTGGGGAAATAAATTTGAATTCCAAAACGGAAAAAGTGGACAAATTGGTTTTTTCAACAGGAGCGGCCGTACCATTCATTTTTCTATCTGGAATGCAACGGGATGGAAGGGTAATACATGTAAGCATTTTACTCAGGAAGGTTCAGGAGTACGATGTGAAATCAAGTTTCCATGGGAAATGGGACGCAGATATCGATTATATGTTGAAAAAAATGAGAATCTAGTTACAGCGAAAGTAGTCGATTTTACAACGGGTAAAAAAGTGAATATTGGGACCATAGAAGTACCAAATACATTTGGCAAACTCCGTAAATCTTCAAGTTTTGTTGAAGACCATTCTCGTTGGAAGAGACATCTTTCCTCCTGTTATGATTTAAGTCCGCAAAGTTCGATTTTTTTTGATCCTAATGGCTTAAAACAAAACAAGCTATACGAAGGGACTCTGAAAGTTTCTAATCAAGGAAAGTGTCGAGATTCTGACCTCATCCAAACATCATGTACGTTCACTTTTTGTATGACAAGTATAAGCGACTTTGGAGGTTTAGCCTCGCCTACAGCTAAACCAGAAGTCCCCATTTCCAATGGGAAAGATCTGTCTGCAGAAACAATTTCTAACATCTTGAAACAAAAAGAGCTTGTCGTTATTCGTTCAAAAGATCGTTCTTGGGCACCCAATATCTCTTTTCCATCTCCTGCTTCATTTAAGTGGAAATCAATCTTTATAGATCATCTAGCGGCTTCTAGTTCTACGCTTCACACCACTCACGGCACACAAAAGATAACCACAGGCCAAAAGATTATGTATATGTCTGATGGAAAAACTTGGAAAATTATGAAAAAAAACTAACTTTTTTCTTCTTGATAAGCCCCTCACTCCCCTTTAAAAATAAATGGGGGTGAGGAAGTTTTTTTCATTTCCCCACCACGGCTCCCTTTCCCAGTTATTTTTTCGAGCCCTGCTCTCATCCCATCGTCCCCTTTAGCTCACCTCATCACCATACTTTCAGGGCATTTTCTTCACCTTCACCTTCTCTCAAACCCCCACACCCTTTCCTCTCTATCTCCTCACCTCCCTCTTCTATCACCCTCACACCATCCTTTACCGCAATCCTTTACACCACCCCGCCTCTTATCCACGCCCTCCCTTTGTCCATAGGCACTCTCTCCATTCCACGCCCCCCTTTTTCTTTCCCGTCACACACTTACAACTTACAGCACTCTTCATTCCAGCTTCCCTCCTCAATTCACAGTCTCTTCACCCCCCCATTTATTTCACCCCATCCATGCCAGACAAAAGCCCAACGTAACCCCAAAACACGCACA
This sequence comes from Bartonella sp. AC10YNML, assembly GCF_042196825.1. Lineage (NCBI taxonomy): Bacteria > Pseudomonadati > Pseudomonadota > Alphaproteobacteria > Hyphomicrobiales > Bartonellaceae > Bartonella > Bartonella sp. AC10YNML. The sequence continues at coordinate 47,942 of NZ_JBHIRA010000009.1, forward strand.
ATGCATAAATCCATAAATCCTCCACTTCACTTTTACAGATTCACATTTTTACGCTTTTACACATTCACAGAAAACAGCCAACGAAAGATTCACCACCCCACACCGCTCGATAAACACTGGTCCGTAAACAATCCAGCTTCTTATCCAGGGAAGGACTACTGATCACTTCATATAATTATCACCACCCCTCAAAAGAGGCGTTATCAAACAAGACAAATAAGCCCTTCCTCCCAATATTCTCCACATACTCTTCTCCAGAAAATGCACTTAACACCCCTTTTCATCCCAGCTTCCCCGCTCCATTCACAAATGCATCCCCCTAGTTCTCTCACCACATTCCACGCCATGATAAAAGCATACACACAGTACAAATCCTCCGCATTATTTTACGGATATACGTTTTCACGCTTTTACATATTCACAGAAATCAGACAAATAAAATTTCCACATCACCACCCCGCACCGCTTTGTAAACACTGCTCTGAAAATGAATCCAGCTTTTTGCCTAGTCCCCTTACAGTCTTCAGACTACCCTCCTCAAACGACAGCACTTCATCAGGCTCAACAAATCAAAGCCCTATCATGAATATTCAAGCTCTTCACTCCCCCTTCAAATAGCGCCGTTTTACGGTATAACAGAATAGAAAATTTTTCATTTTTCTTGCCAATCTTCTGAAATTACTTTATCACTTAAAGTGTAATTTTGGTCGTCTACGCAGCGATCAAGCTCTTTGCACCAAAACACGTGCCCCTCTTTTTTCCTTAGCAATACTGATTGGACTATCAATTTTTCCCTCACACCCTAAAGGCACCAACAACCTTCCTGCAACAAAGCAATTTATAATTATCAATGATAACAAAACCACCAATGGTAAGTCTTGGATATATATGTATTAAAACATCCATCGTTGACTGATCCCAATCTGCGTCTATATCAATGACGCTAAACCGGCAACCAGAAAGCAACTAAGGTAAAGGCTCTGTAGACCATCTTTTGAGAAACATCACATTTTCTTCAGCCATTCACAACGCCGAAAATTTTCTTGTACGTCATCAAACGGCGCCGAGCAATTGAGGTTATACGATAGAAAAGCTAAAATCAATTATTACAAATATCATTCTTTCAAGTAACTGACGAAGATTTTTTTACTTCTATGATTTTCAGGATAATTGTCTCAAAAAAGGTATTTATTACAGATCCAATTTGAACAAGTGATAATTTTTATTTAATATGACTGACAATTTACTGTTTTTTGTTGGTATTTATGAAGAGCTAAAAAGAAAATATTTAAAACTACATTTAACGCCAATGCCTTCAAATGCCTAAATGTCTTCTACTCAAAACAGCCAATCTTCTCGTATCCCCTCAGCAGCAAAACAACCAGACTAAGCATTATCTCCTCAGCCGCTCCCTATTTCTCACCACTCAATCTTTTCCCCAATTCTCTAAACAAAAAGGCTCAGATATTTCTTTAACCTCATCCCTCCTCTTCTCAAACTCAAGCTTCTCTCCAACGCCACACGCAAAATATCTCACTCAGACCTCCCCGCTAGAACAAACAACGCCCATCCCTTCAGCTTTCACACAAAAACGTTTTCTAAGCATTTGCTTCTCAAAAGACATGCCTCTTCTTTACTCTTCTTCATCACTTACTTGTGGTGGGGGTGGTAAGATATAAGCACCTGAAAGCCAACGATTAAGATCAATAGCTCGACAGCGTGTGGAACAAAAAGGATAAGAAGATTTTTGTGACATCTGACCACAAATAGGACAAGGATGTGGTGGGCGATGAGAGGTTTCTTTTTGTAAATTAGGCTCTTTTTGTTTTTGGGACACCTTTGTCATTGGCTCCTTCATTAATTTTGCTTCTATTTGTTTTCATATTTTCTTTTTGTTGTTTTTTACCTTGCATTAGCTCTACGGACCAATCAATCTCTCTCATGCGTTTGTTCAGCCCAGTGAGTGAAAAGTGGATAGTGATAAGCGGTCAAGAGATCGGTTGTTTCAGCCAAAGGCAATCCCACAACATTAGAATAAGAACCCGTGATATGAACAACAAAAGCCCCTGCTTTTCCTTGAATAGCGTAGCCCCCCGCTTTCCCTTGCCATTCTCCTGAAGCAAGGTAAGCCTTCATCATGGCAGAGGTTAAGCGTCTAAAACGAACACGACTTTCAACCAATTTTACGGTTATTTTTCCACGTTCATTGAGCGCACAAATGGCACCATAGACCTTATGCGCCCGTCCAGAAAGGAATCGTAAACATTCATAAGCCTCATCCTCGCTTTCTGGTTTGGGGAGAATGGTCCGGCCAACAGCCACCACCGTATCAGCCGCCAAGATAATCATTTTCTGCGCAGACAATTTTTGGGGAACATTCTGCAACTCGTCTTGACCATTCTGACTGTACCAGCGCAAAATTTTTTGGGCTTTCAGCGCTTTTTCTTTTGCCAAACGTTTGGCAAGGTTTGCAGGATGTTCTTTTAATTTTGGCGTTTCATCAATATCGCTTGCATAAACCTGCTGGGGATCAATCCCTATTTGTGCCAAGAGCGCCAAACGCCGTGGCGAAGCGGAGGCAAGCACCAAATAAATTTCTTCTGTAAGAGTATCTGCCAAACGTTTTTTCCCCCACTCTCTTATATTGCTCATTTCCACCCCTTCACAATCGACTTCCCTCTTCACCCCCTTTAGCGCCCCCTTTTAAGCGCTATTGATCTCCTTATCCTTTTTCCGCAACGATTTTACAGTTTTTCAAGGCTCTTCAAACACTCCCCTTTTTTCACTCATGAAAAGCAAACTAAAAAACTGTTAAAAAATAATAGAAATAATATGATAGCTTTTAGAAAAAAGTGCAAGCCACCCACGATGCTACTTATAGCGATATGTAATACGCCCTTTTGTCAAATCATAAGGTGTCATTTCCACCATGATTTTATCACCGGCCAACACCCGTATACGATTTTTCCGCATTCTACCAGCGGTATGAGCAATAATTTCATGGTCATTTTCCAGTTTCACACGAAACATCGCGTTAGGTAAGAGTTCAGTAACGATACCAGAAAATTCTAAAACTTCTTCTTTTGACATAAACAAACATTTCCTTTACAGTGCACATATTTTGTTAAGCTGCGCGTTATTTCCAGCGTTCATATCCTATTTTCTTAAGTTTGTGAATAAAAATTCCACAAAAAGGGAAAGGTTTTTCAAGTTTACTCTTCCATACTCTCAAAAAAACGGCCCCCCCACCCCTTAAGAATCAAAACTTTTTTCCACCAGTTTTACCCGCTAATTTCCTTCAGTTTTTATGATGATTTTGGTTTCAGTATGACAAGAAATTATGCTAATTTTTTCCCCTAAAGCATTTTCCCAACACCTCTGACTAATCCCTCCAAAACTTACTCACAATCATCCTCTCTCCAACTTTTCCTCACCTTCCACACTTTAAACATGCGCCCTTCAGATAAACACCACTCCCCCACGCCAGAAGCCCCTCCTTTTCTCAAAAACCTTCTCCATTCTTCACACACCATTCACAACATGCTTCACTGCCCCACACTTCATACTCTATGCATTTCCCATACAGCCTTCCCCATTTTCCCTCTCTTCACACACTTCCTCTAAGCCACTCCTTCCATTTATGTTGCTCTTCCTACCTTCGAAAACACAATCCCTATACATTGCGTATCATTAACCACAACGCCTCTAACGACATAAAGCCTTTTCCTTTTTTACGCATTTCCGTTTTTACGCTTCTCCACATTTACAGAAAGCAGCCAAACGAAACTTTCAAATTCCCCTCGCACCACTTTGTAAACATAGGTTTGTCAACAATACAGCTTCTTACTCTAGCGAATTCCCCTGCTGATTTCAGATCACGACACCACAAAGGATAATGTTGCATCAAACGCGACAGATACGTCCTATTTTAAAATATTCTTGCCCCTCCTTCACCACCCTAAAGTAAGATCACGCAAAGCATCGGTCAATCTCACTTCAAAAACAACTTTCCCCACACCCTCTCTCCTCTCTCGTCAACGCACCCACCTCTTCATCCAAACTTCTCCCCCCTTCATAAAACTCTTCATCCCCACACCGCAATCTTCTCTCCACATTCCATGCCATGATAAAATCATACACCCCACATAAAATCCCAGCTTCCTTTTTTACACATTTCTGTTTTTACGCTTTTACATATTTACAGAAAACAGAAAATCTGTAAAAAATGCATTACACAATAACGTTTTCAACAACTGTCATTAAAAACTCGCCTCCCTTTTCATCTAAATCCCCCTATTTTCACTTAAATCATAGATATAAACCGCCCTATTATTGTATTGAGCAGCATAAAATTTTTCGAAAAATTCTAACGATCAAAAAGGGTCATAAGAAGCATTTTACGACTTTTAAAAGAATTTTTATTTACACCCAGTGCTTTTTTGTAACGTAGAAGAGCACATTTAATTAATTGACTATAAGAAAGTTTGAAATGAGAGAAGCTCTTCGTTTTTCTCATTCAACATCCGCAACAATAACTTATCCTTATAAGTCAATATTTTTTCGTAATACAAAACGTGCCAAAAGGAATATACTTGTGTTGCATATTCACGCGCTTGTTTTAAAGAAAGATCTCTCAACGCTCCATCACACCCATTTTGCAAAACGCTACCCGTAAAGGAATGGTAAGCTCCCATGAAGGATATAAAATCCATTCAGCCCCCCCTATCTTTACGCTTATGGAAAAACAAGTTTACGCTTATAGAAGAACAAGCCGGCATCATCACAAAAACTCTGCCAGCTCCCAATGTTGCAGACAGCCTTCGGTTCAAGAGACACTTCATTAAAGGCATGCCTTTCTTGTACAGTTTTGACCCACATGGCCCACTCACTTATGATATACAAGCAAGTAATTTTAATTGATTCAATATAAGAGAACTGGTGATGAGCAACTTTATTATATTCAGCAACGCGCTTCACTTTAAAAGGGTTATTTATCATTATAAATCAATATATTAATAAATAAGAGAGTCATCATCAAGCCGCTTACCTTTTTCTAAAAAAAAGCTTCACACTGAGAGAAAACATCTAAACGTTAGATAAAAAAAAAGGTTTGCCTCTAATAAACAAACCTCTACAGAAAATTATTCACATAACTTTCAAAATTTTAAATTAATCCCTCTAGAAGCAATAAAAACGCTTTAGAAGCACCAAAATGAATACAAAACTTTATTTAACACAATGTTAAGAAAAATCAAGAACAAAAATTTTTTATCGTTAATGCACCTTTAAAAACGAGGCTTCTTAACCCACGCAGCTCAACAATCTGGGGCTTTTCTACAAACTCCTCCAAGCCAATCAATCCCTTCATCTCTCTCAAAAGACAGCATAAAAGGTTCACAGTACAAGTCTTCGCTAAAAAAATATCAATCGCTATCGCTCATAAAAGCCAGCATTGGTATAAAAGATCAGATTATCGAACAATTTTTCTGAAATGTCTTCCAAATAAATAAAAAAGAAGCGGTTTCTTAAATATTTCCGCCTCTTTTAACAATAAAAATTATAATGAGGGATTATTAAAAAAATTCAAGACTATGAAGGGAACCAATTTGATAACAATTCATACCTTACAGGATCATCGGCACACTGTCCACCACCACATTCCAGTATGGTAGAAATCAAATTTGCCGCAATCAAAAATACAAATAAGAAACTTGCCGCTTTACTCAAGACTGGAAAAGGAGAAAATTCTTTGAACTTGTGTGCCAATTCGCCTAAAATCATGACAAATGAGACAGCAAAGATACAAAGGACAGAAATAATGAAAGCCCAAGTATAAAAATGCAATCCAAAGAACGTTGAACCATATCCTAAATCATCAGGTGTGATATGCAAAAACACTTGGCGTGCTGCCACAGCACTGGTTACCATACAACCGAGAATAACCATACCATAATGGGTATTTTTCACCTTATGGTGAATATTGAGCAAGAACCCACAACCTGCCAGCATCAATCCAACGCGCTGCAGCAAACAAAGGGGACAAGGTAACTCAAACTTTACCAATTGATAATAAAAAGCCACCACCAAGACAACGGATAATCCAAAGAGTCCTAGCGTATTCATAAAGATAACGAAGTGAGGATTTTTTTGTTCAACATGTTCCATGGCTATTCTCTCAAAAAGATAAATTTAAAGTGGAAGTTGCGTGATGATTGAAAGTGAGAAGAATGACAACGAATAAAATTGCCCACAAAGCATAACTTATATTTTTTTTACCACACATAGTCGTTACTGCAGTACCTAAAGCGATTAAAAATGGAAGAAACATAGCTTTTAAATCTCCTTTACATCCGTTGTTTAACTCTTATTTATTTCAGCGTTCACCATATTACAAAATTGGGCAAAAAAGAGACCATGGATTTATTATTCACAATTCGTCACTCGCGATTGATATTACCATTATATTTAAGTGAAAAAACAAAGAACGATATAATCGCTCAGAAGCACATCTCAACAAAAGCGTTAAAAGCACAAAAGCGTTGATTATTCGCTTCCCCTTATATCGGCCATTGTTAAAGATATATCGACAATTATAAAGATTATATCCCCTATAAAGATTATATCCCCCACTCACAAAAGAATCACTTGAACAACAAAATAAATAGGCTTTGAAATCGAGAGATATACATCTCTTTTTTTCTCATAAGAATATCCTCATTTTGCAACACATTTTTGACATAAAAATCTCTTTTCTCATAAGTAATGTTTCAAATTGCAACAGATTTTATATCATATGGTGATCTTGTTTATTTTAGCAAATAAAAAATAAGACATTTTTTTAAAAAACTTATAATCAATGGCTTTTCCTCAATGCATTTTTCCCTCTTATCTTAAATAAAAGACAATGCCGCAAGCTCAACAGCCTCATGGGTCCCACACCACCCCGTTGCATTCCCCTCCCCCCTCACAAGAAGTGCTTCATGCCTTCAATACTTTATTTTTTCATCTCTCGAGATCCCCTTTAAATTTTTAGCTTTCCACCTTATTTGAAAAATAACTGTTTCTCTGTCATCAATTGGCTTTGCAAAAAGAATATAAAACTTTAAAAAAATAATGATAAAGAATCGCATTGAACCTTTGAAAAGGATAGAGAATGATGAAAAAATCATGTGATGTCGCGATTTTAATGGGGAGCCAATCGGATTGGCAAACGATGTGCCATAGTGCAGATATTTTGACGAATCTTGGTATTTCTCATAGTTCGCATATTGTCTCAGCACATCGAACTCCTGAACGCCTTTATCAATTTGCCAAAGAAGCAAAAGAAGCAGGGTTTAAAGTTTTAATTGCCGGTGCAGGGGGTGCAGCGCATCTTCCAGGTATGTTAGCAGCCCTTACTCCTCTTCCTGTTTTTGGCGTTCCAGTGCATTCTCACTCTCTTTCTGGTCAAGATTCTTTGCTTTCAATCGTGCAAATGCCAGCAGGGATACCCGTTGGCACATTAGCAATTGGCAAAGCAGGCGCAATTAATGCAGCACTTTTAGCCGCGGCCGTTATGGCCGTTTATGACCATGATCTCGCCCAACGATTACAAGATTGGCGTCAACAACAAACAGCCAATGTCGCCCAAACGCCTGTAACGGAGGTTTAAAATGGCACCGTTTTCCACTCCCCCCTCAGCCAACACCACCCCCTCCAACACCACCCCCTCAACCAACACCTCCTTAGCCAACACCACTCCCTTCACCATGTTACCTCCAGGCAGCGTCATTGGTTTAATCGGGGGCGGCCAATTAGCAAGGATGCTCGCCATAGCGGCCGCAGAATTAGGATTTCGAACCGTTATTTTTTGCCCTGAAGCCAATTGCCCAGCCGCTCAAACAGCAAACAACCATATTGTTTCCTCCTATGACGATATATCAGCTTTAGATCATTTTATTTCTCAGTGTGATGTTGTCAGCTATGAATTTGAAAATCTTTCGCTTCAAACGGTTCAATATGTAGAAAAGAGTAAGCCTGTTTATCCTTCTTCCAAAGCATTAGAGATCACGCAAGATCGACTTTTTGAGAAGCAATTTTTGCGTGATCAAGGGATTGGCACCGCGTTATGGCATGCTGTTGACAATTCTTCTTCTCTTCTTTCCGCTCTTGATACCTTAGGCGGACGTGGTCTTTTAAAGACGCGTCGTTTTGGTTATGACGGAAAAAACCAGATCAAGCTTGATCACCCAGATGAACAAACCCTTGACGAAGCCTTAAGGACTTTTCAGGAACAGCCTTGTATTTTGGAAGAAATAGTTCCTTTTTTATCGGAAATTTCGGTTCTTTCGGCACGTACAAAACAAGGGGAACATATTTTTTATGATTGCCCTGAAAATCAACACAAAAATGGTATTCTTCATAAATCCTTTGTTCCATCACATATTCCACCTGAGGTGCAAAAAGCAGCACAAGAAATCAGCTTAACAGTTATGGATGCCCTCAATTATGTTGGTGTTCTTTGCATTGAATTTTTTGTCTTAACGAATGGTCATCTTTTAGTGAATGAATTAGCACCGCGTGTCCATAATTCTGGTCATTGGACACAAAAGGCATGCATAACTTCACAATTTGAACAGCATATCCGCGCTATTTGCGGACTTCCCTTAGGCAGTCCCTATCGCCACAGCGATTGCCAAATGACCAATCTTATTGGTAACAATTTTAGCACGTTAAAATATTTCCTCACACAAGAGCGCACCTCGATCCATTTATATGGCAAAAGCACTGTTCACCCCAACCGCAAAATGGGGCATATCATCCAATTACTGGGACCAGCCAACAAATCTTAAGCCCACATATATATAAATACTTTTTCACACTTTTCTCCAAAATGAACTGAAAAAACAACCTCTTCCCCACACCGATATCCAGCGGCTTCAAAAGCGCTCCCCTAACCTTTTAATTTGCCCCTGAAAGGGCGTGAAGCCCTCCTACAAGCCCTGCCTCTTTTAAAAACATCACCTCTTCCTCCTCCAAACCGCTTCATCCTACACGAACATCTCATCCGCCCTCAAAAACAAAGCTTCACTCCACACCGATATCCAAGCAGCACAACAAGCGCTCCCCCCCTTCAACTCCACCCCCTAGCTCTTCTCCCCTTCCTTTTCTCAAAAATATCCCCCCACAGCTCAAAACAATCCACCAGCCCCTAACTTCACCACCCCTCCACCTTCCACAGCATAAATATTCCCCATAACATACGCAGCCCCTTCATTTTTCTTTTAATGCCAACCTTTAAGAAATAGACTGATTTATTGCACCCCCATAGATACCAATCCCCATGATTGCGTTTTTATTGTCTCTAGCTTCTCTTCTTATGTTCATTTTTTCACAAAAGCATCGTTTTGTTTTCCATAAAATTGCTGCAAAGAGGTAAAACGTATTACTCTCCCAAAACAACTCTCGAGAATTCGGCCCAATATCGGCCAGACGATAGCCCTCTCCAGCATAGCAACTTTCTTCTTTTTCTCCTCTCTCTTTTTCCTTCAACGGATAGAAGATTTTCTTCTTTCATTAATTCCCCCAACACATTCCTCGAAAAGGTTTCCTGAACTTCTCCCCAAAGGCTTAAGTTTCTTCTTTTCAGATCAATTTTTCTTCTCTCACAAAATCCTCCCCTTTTTTAGTGCATCAATTTTTCCACCTTTTAATCCTGTTAAGACAATGAATTATAAGGCACATCATCACCGTATAATGCGCATTGATTTTATTGCATCTCGCACAATTCTTTATGAACTCCCCTTATCGTAAACGCACTTTGTTTACGCATATTCTTAACCACCCATAAGAGATTGTCTGTAACTCTCTAATCCTGCTCAGCAATGACATTCGTCCCCCCCAACAGACCAGCGCTTCATGAAGTTCTCACAATTTTTCTCAATCCAAGCTTCTTTCAAGAGCACCTAATAATTTATAAATATAAATGTTTATTTTATTATCCTGATAAAGCTAAACTATACTTTTTAATACGATCATTTTAACACTATCATTGCCTTTAAAACGCTTATTGTGGCAAAAAACACTTCATTTCTAACAATAATAAAACTTTAAATGAGGTACAGTCTGTTCTTCCCCAAAAACGTAAAGGGGGTCCATTTAGACATATGTTGTTCCTTTTTCTTTTAACTTTTCGTAAACCCATTGTTTTCGTAACGAAAATCCTGTCGATAGGCTTTTTATTAATGACAGGAATTCTTTGTCTAATATACCTCACAGGAGGAAGAGAAACACTGCCCCTATTGATCGGGATACCAATGATCATTACGTCAGCTCTCTTTGGCATTTGCAACATGTATATAAATTGGTATTATGACATACTTTTATTACGTCTATCGCCAGACAATGTGAAGCTTTCACTCTTTCAATAAACATCATCATAGACCACCCTTGGGAAGGTCAAATTTTTTCTGCAACATGGATATTAAAAAGGATTCAAACTATCCACATTCAAGAGCCAAAGTGTATTCTCAGTATACTGGCTCCCTTATTGGATAATTTGAATTCCCCATCTGCTCGACAATATCCAGCACTCCACCCACGTAGAAATAATTGGGTTGCAAAGAATCATAAACTATTGCCTTAAAAGAGAAATTTATGCATAATCTTTCACTCTAACCACACAGATTTAATCCCTCATTAAAAGTACCGAGCGCTCCGCTCCGTCCCTGATCTCCACATCAAAGATATAATTACAGGATATGATTACAGCACTAAGCTTATCCATTCCCAAACCAAATATCCTCTCACCCCTCACGTAAAATAAAAAGCCTCAAACAGAAGACACTTGTGTTGCCAATTTACGCACTTGTTTTAACACGCGCTTATTTTAAAGAAACATTTTGCCAATGCACATTGCCCCACCACTTCACAACAGCAGCCCCCGTCATAGAGCATAAAGCTCTCGATAATAGCTTAAACATTTATAGTGCACCACCCTCTTTAAACTTATGCAGCGTAAACACCAACGCCATCACACCGCTTTGCCACCCCCCAATGTTACAACACTCTTAGCATTTGAAAGCATTCATAAAAGACCGTTTTATTCCTTATCTTCAAGTATCTTTACCATAGATCAATCCCGCTTGTGATATGCAAGAAGCGAATGCTATGCTTAAAGCTACACAAATTTGCAATGAGAAAACCTTAAGACTATGCAAAACTCTTATTTTACTATGTTTTCTCTGAACAATAGAAATTTATCCTTATCAATTCATCATCTTTGTCATCATCATGCGGTTTATTTTTTAGGTTTTAAGAATAAGCCTTAAGAATATCCTCACACACGAACAAAAAACACCTCATGTTATAAATTTTACATGAACCTTACTTAACGATGATATTTTACGAAAAAACAGGATTATTTTCTCACAAATAGGAAGCTTTTACTTTTTTCCACTCTTTGTGCTTTTTGGTGTCCTTCTTTTTACGAGAAAATTTTTACCTTCAAGGCCAACCGTTAACACACTATAGGAATTTGTAAGGGATATACCCTTGACAAGAATAAGACTTCTTGTTAGATTTCTCCTACTTTTTTGCAATTTTCACTTATCGTTGTGCTAATGAAGTGTATTAATGCGTACCTTAAGAGTGCGCTTTTCTTTTTGTGATCACAGTGAAAAAGTGTATCGTGTGATGTTATGATGCAAGTACGATATCGCAATGCAATGCTCATTAAAGTGAGCAGTCTATTGGGGTTGTAATATTGTATTTTCGTGTTTTAATATTGTGTTATAGTATTGTGTTACGTAAACTATTTAAACGGTGAATATGATGAAAATTAAAAATTCGCTTAAAGCACTAAAAGAGCGCCACCGTAACAATCGTTTGGTGCGTCGTAAGGGTCGTGTTTATATTCTTAATAAAACGAATCCACGTTTTAGAGCACGTCAGGGCTAATTCTTTTAGGGATAATTTCTTTAGGATCAATGTTTTTATGCCTACTTTAATTGTAGGCTTAAAATTTTTTTTCTTGAGTTTTTTTGTTATAAGTCCGTTGATTACAAGTCTAGTATTTGATAATATTTGGTGATTTATCTTTTGGGGGCTTGTTTTTATGGATTCTTCTATTTTTTTAAAAGCCTTTCGATTTTTCCGGTTGCGTTTTTTCTGTATTTTCCAGCGCGCGTTTTTTCTTTCTTTTGTTGGCGTTTTTTGTTTTGTTCCCTCGAGCTATGGGCAAAATCCTCCTTCTCTTCCTGAAGATCGGCCTTCTCCACAATCGCTTTTACCGTTAGATGATCTTATTCCCAATTCTCCTCCCCCTTCCTCAACGCCCTCCGATTCTGATTCCTCGGCGGTTATTCTTGAAGATCTTGACAAAGAGCAGCTTTCCCATGTTGACAGAGTTAAGCAGCGCAAAGAAGCAGAAATTTCACGTTTACTCAAAGAATTGAAATATTGTGCTGATGTTGCTAAAGCGAAAAAGATCAGTCAACAACTTCAACATTTATGGTCCCAATCAGGGAGCGAGACGATCGATCTTTTGATGTCATGGGCTGAAAATGCACTCAACAGCGACGATTATGGACTTGCGCTTGATTATATTGATAATGCTCTTGCACTTTTGCCTACTCATGCTGAAGCTTGGATAAGACGCGCTTGGATTCACATTCAACTGAACGATTTCAAGCTTGCCATGCTTGATCTCAACCACGCTCTTGAACTTGAGCCGCGCAATTATAGTGCTTTTTTTGAACTTGGCGTTGTCATGGAAGCAACGGAGCGTCCCAAACTTGCTCTTAAAGCTTATAAAACAGCATTGGTTTACTATCCACAAATGCGCAGGATTCAAAAGCGCGTGCAAGCTCTGTTAGACGAACAATCACCACAAGCTCTTTGAAACCATTCAAGAACGAGACACTTTACGACATCCTTTCAAATCTAGATAAGACGCAAGCCGGCTTCACATTCCACTCAATAAACTAAAAGCCCCCTGCTTATAACCACACATCCCCCCACATAATTCACAGTGCTTTTTTTGAAACTTAGCCATTACCATGGAAGCAACAGAGCGTCCCAAACTTGGCTCTTAAGATTGATGAAACAGCATTGGATTACACTCCACAAATGCGCAGGATTCAAAAGCGCGTGCAAGCTCTGTTAGACGAACAATCACCACAAGCTCTTTGAAACCATTCAAGAACGAGACACTTTACGACATCCTTTCAAATCTAGATAAGACGCAAGCCGGCTTCACATTCCACTCAATAAACTAAAAGCCCCCTGCTTATAACCACACATCCCCCCACATAATTCACAGTGCTTTTTTTGAAACTTAGCCATTACCATGGAAGCAACAGAGCGTCCCAAACTTGGCTCTTAAGATTGATGAAACAGCATTGGATTACACTCCACAAATGTGCAGGATTCAAAAGCGCGTGCAAGCTCTGTTAGACGAACAATCACCACAAGCTCTTTGAAACCATTCAAGAACAAGACACTTTACGACATCCTTTCAAATCTAGATAAGACGCAAGCCAGCTTCACATTCCACTCAATAAACTAAAAGCCCCCTGCTTATAACCACACATCCCCCCACATAATTCACAGTGCTTTTTTTGAAACTTAGCCATTACCATGGAAGCAACAGAGCGTCCCAAACTTGGCTCTTAAGATTGATGAAACAGCATTGGATTACACTCCACAAATGCGCAGGATTCAAAAGCGCGTGCAAGCTCTGTTAGACGAACAATCACCACAAGCTCTTTGAAACCATTCAAGAACGAGACACTTTACGACATCCTTTCAAATCTAGATAAGACGCAAGCCGGCTTCACATTCCACTCAATAAACTAAAAGCCCCCTGCTTATAACCACACATCCCCCCACACACAATTCACAGTGCTTTTTTTGAATTTTGACCTTTTTTGTATTGCAAGCAGCGTCCAAACACTTCCAATATACCCCCTACAGCATTTCTTCTCATAGCAAGCAAACGCTCCACGCTTGAGTCCTCTTCACGCCGTTTCTTCTTTTCACACCTTCCATCATGGATAAAAAAATTTGTAAACACGAAGCTCAAAAAATACTTTTTGAAAAAATCTTAAAACATCGCTTAGCGCCTCTGATAAACTATCATCGTCTGTTTTTTATTTTTATGAACTTCAACCATAGCAGCACATACCGTATCGGCTCTCCTCCCCCCTCAAAGTTGATAAAATAGCCCTGAAATATGGCTTCACAAAGTAAAAACTTCAAAGGTGCAACACCAGTTCAACCAACATCCTTTTGAATAATAAATATTTCCCTTCAAAACTCCTCCAAGCATTCCTGCGAAACATAAAAATCAAGCATTGTTCCAAAAGAGCCATTGCCAATAAATCGTTCTGCGTCACTCAATCACCCACCCTCACTCATATTTTTTGCTTTTTTACTTTGAATAAGCCATCCATCATACAGCCATTTCGAGCAACCACCAGCAAGGTTCTAAAAACTCTCCTGAAAAACGTTATGAAAAAGAAGAGGGCGAGGTTATTTTATCTCTAGCAGAAGCTCTGAAATTATTTTATATTAAGGAGGGTGTTCTGCGCTTCTCGACAGGAAATAACGTATTCCTGAGACCTTAATGATCTCCAAGGGAGCTGTCCCTGATCAAGCCCGTGGGCTTTTTCATATGGCGCCCACCTATTTGTATAGGTTCCCGGGATCAGCTTTTTCCATCGGCTGTTGTGGATCACCCTTTATTTGTATTAACTTTTTTGCATAAAAATTTTTCCAGCTAAAATTGAGAGCATCTTTTTACATAAGACCAATGACGATACTCTTTTCAAGAAATAAAAATTACGATAGGCTTCATTTTATAAAACAGACAGCACTTCCAAATAATCCCCTCTATAAATCTGCTTCATCCCTTCGCACACAGCAACGCAAAAGCGGCTTATTGCACCAAGATACCCCCTAAAGAGCACACACTTTTTTCATGCTTTTTTTCATGAGCACAGCTCTTATCCATACAGAGATTTACAAAACGCCAACAATGGATAAAATACCAGCATCTTATAAAATAATTGACGAGACAATGACAAACAATCCCCTCTGTGAATCTGCTTCATCCCTTCGCACACAGCAACGCAAAAGCGGTTTATCGCGTCGTGATGCTCTTTTAACAGAAGAGCGCGCACTCTTTTCGCAGCGTGCTTGTTGCCACTTTATTGAATACCTCGAAAAGAAGGGAACCGATTTTTCACGCCTCATTTTAGCAGGCTATTGGCCCATTAAATCGGAAATTGATCCGCGTCCTTTACTGGATGCTGTAGCGTTACGCGGTGGGCATTTAGCCTTACCAGCAGTTCTTAATTCCACCACCATGATTTTCCGTACATTTTCGCCCAGCACGATTTTAGAGCCCATGCGTTTTGGCACCTTTGGTCCCAGTGCAGACAATGACGTTGTTGCCCCCAATAATATTATTGTTCCGCTTTCTGCGTTTGATCGTCAATGTCACCGTCTTGGCTATGGAGGAGGATATTATGACCGTGCTGTTGAAGCTCTTGAAAAACAAGGGCATCAAATGATATTATGGGGCATAGGGTTTTCATGTCAGGAGGTTTCCTCTATTCCCGCAGCAGAACATGATCTACAGGTACAAGGAATTTTTACAGAAAAAGGTTTCTTAAAATGTTAAAATGTGATTAAAGCGCCTATGCGTTTTTTATTTTTAGGTGACATTGTTGGTAGCACAGGCTGTAAAGCTGTTTTTGAATACCTTCCTCAACTGATTGAGAAATGGCAGCTTGATTTTGTTGTGGTAAATGGTGAAAATGCCTCTGGTGGTTTTGGTCTTACACAAGAAACGTATCAAGATCTTTTGATAACCGGTGTTGATGTTGTCACCACAGGTAATCATGCTTTTTCTCACAAAGAAGCATTGCAATATGCCCATGAGAGTGATCGTTTTTTACGCCCTGCCAATTTTTCGAAAGAAACTCCCGGAAAAGGTTCTGGTGTTTTTACGGCAAAAAATGGCGCCCGTGTTCTTGTCGCCAATCTGTTGGGCAACGTTTTTATGCCGTGTAAAGTAGAAGATCCATTTGAAACAGCGGAAAATATTCTGCTTGCCTGTTCGTTGATGGAGCAAGCCGATACGATTATTTTTGACTTTCACGCAGAAACGACAAGCGAGAAGCAATGTTTTGGTCATTTTCTTGATGGTCGTGTGAGTGTTATCGTTGGCACCCATACGCATATTCCCACGGCTGACGCGCAAATCTTAGAAGGTGGGAGCGCCTATTTAACAGATGCAGGCATGTGTGGAGATTATAACTCATCTCTTGGAATGGATAAAGAAGAACCCTTACACCGTTTTCTTTATAAGACGAAGCAAGACCGTTTTGAACCGGCGTGCGGTCCTGCCACCCTTTGTGGTTTAGCGGTTGAGATTTCAGATCGCACCGGTTTAGCAGAAAAGGTCTCGGCGGTACGGATTGGTCCTCATTTAAAGCCTGAAGTTCCGGATTTTTGGTAGCTTCTTTTAAGCCGCCCCTTTGATAGTTTCTTTCCAAGATTTCCTTTTGAGAACTCTATTTGGCAAGACGATTTTTCCAGCCCTTCCCAAATTCCTACTAAAAACACCCCGCCCTCCAATTTACCTAATACAGCAACTTTTCTAGCACAAATAAGTCACTCTTTTTAAAAAAATAAAGGATAAAGGATAAAATTTTTCGTGATTTTTAAAACGATGAGAAGGAGGTTTTATTTCGACATTTCTGCGGGGGGGGGGAGGAGAAATGTTAACCCCCTTCTCTAAAAAAAGCTTTATATAATAATTTATTATTTAGCAAGAGCCTCTTTAGTCTTTTTTTGATTCTAACGAAAATTTAATCTTAAAATTGCTTGCTGTTTTTGAGGTTTGAGCTCTCTAAAACTTTTCAAAAGAATACATTCTTCTTTGCTTGAGATCTCATCATCATAAGGATACAAGACGTCTTCTTTTGTTGAGAGACCAGAATAAAAAAAAGGAAATGGGAACATTAAGAATATCGGCAATTTCTTGTAAACGCCCCGCCCCTATACGATTGAAGCCTTTTTCATATTTTTGGATTTGTTGAAAGGTTACTCCTAACTGGCTGCCTAATTTCTTTTGCGACATTCCGATCATTGTTCTTTTCAAGCGAATTTTTTTGCCAATCGAAATATCGTTAAAATGTGGATTTTTAGCTTTCACTTCAAGCTCCCCTGCCGAGTGCGAGCGCCCTCGCATTGGTATTCCGGGAGTCTGAAAGTACTGAGTTCAGTCAGCTTTTTTTGCTTTTAGTGCTAGAGAGCACCTGGACATGGCAAAAACTCCCGGAATCCCGGGACACCCACAAGAGTAGGTTCATTTTTACACTCGGATTTTAGGGGTTTTTGAATCCCTGTTGATCGCTGCGTAGACGACCAAAACATTCTCTTACCAATAAAGCAATTTCATGAAATTAGCAATAAAATTTAAAAACAGTCTTTATTTGTATTTTTATAAGAGGCAGATAACCTCTCATTTTTGATTAAATTATATACGAACGAAGTGAGCGCTATTTATTGAAATAAGTATAAGATCATAATCAAGAGATGCTAGACGTATTAGCTCGTAGTAAAAGCCTTTCATAGACATCATTAGCAAACAAGCAAAGAAATATCATGATAACAAAACCAATGACCATTGCTGTTTGGTGTTCATAGGGTGCAACTCTCGCTGTGTATCCCCAAAAAAGAAAAATAGGAATAAAACCAAGCCACCAACAAAGAAGTTTAAGAAGGCAAAAACTGGTTTACGAATGAATAATAAAATAAGGAAGATTGCGTAAAGCAACTTTTTAACTATTACAGCCAATATTCTACGTATTATCTTGAACACCCCACGCATTATAATTGATAAGATACTCTTTTTTATGTCTTGATTTTTTTGGTGTTTGTCTTCTTAGCAGAAAGATCGCTCATGACTTCCCCATTTTCAAGCCACTATATTATAAAAATGTACTATAAAAATAATTTATCTCTAATTATATCACCCCAAAATACAACAATATTTTATTCATTTTAACTAAAAAACAAGTGCTTTATTAAGAAGAAAAGCTATTTTCATTAGCAAGAGCTGTTAAATCCTTACGTCTAAAATAGATAGAGCGTCCACAACGGATAGGGAGCTCTCCTTGCACGAGAATAATCTGTTCGTCTTTTCTCATTTCTTGTGTTATTTCATGTGGATATATTAAGGGTCTTTGTTGCAAACTTAAATGCTCTGTTCCTTCTATATCTGATGTTCCCAGAGTTATGCTTGAATCTTTCACTTCAATGGTCATTTGACCACATGCCTTAGATATATTTTCAGCAGTTTTAATATCTTTTATTGCGGCATAGCTTACAAAAGCACAATTTTCAAACCATATCATAACGCCTGACGAACCGAAATAGCGTTCTATTTGCTCTACAGACTTGTAAAAAAGCATGAGAGATATACCATATTTGCGTCCATGATCACGTGCTTCTTCTAAAATGTTCATATATCCTAAAAGATCAGCATTATCTAAAATAAAGAGCGCTCTTTTTGCATAATTACCATTAGCGGCTTCCATAGCTCTGAGAAAAGAGCCAACAAGGATACGCCCAACACCTGGATAAGATTTTAGAATTTTTGATGGGATATTTAAAAAAACATCGATATCTCCTTTTGTTATATCATTAGTTTTAAAGTCATACCCACTGATAAGATCTGCATAGTTAGAGAGGGAAAGCCATTGTATATCTTTTGCAGCAGTAGCATAGACATCTGAGAAAGTTTGTTCAGCCATATTTGTAAACACCCCAAGAGTTTCACGAATAAATTGGGATGATGATGAAGCCTGTAAGGAACGCAATTTTCCAATCACGGACGGTTCTGACATTGACATGATCGTATGAAGGGTTTTTAAGTTTTTTTCCTTTAATGTGTATTCATCAGAAAAGACAATATGTGCAAGTAGTCCTGTTAATAAATTATGTGCATGTGATGTAAAGAATTGATCGGTTGAAGTTGATTTGTCGTTTTCAGAAAGAAGGAGTCTAGCAACTTCAACCAAACCCGCTTCCCTTTCATAGACTGGAATGCTTTCATCTAATAACCAATCTAAAGGATTAAAAGTTTCTGTTGAAGAACCATGGGGGTCAAGAACGTATACTTTTCTTTTTAACTGCTCCCTTGCATCTTGAACTATTGAAGCGATTTCAGTTGAAGGATCAAAAACGACCAGTGGACCGGAATATTTGAGACAAGTTGGAATAACATTACTGGTTGTTTTATAACTACCAGAACCAGCGAAAAATAACATATGGGTTGAATCAAAATTAAGTTTGTATGTTAACAATGGCTGGCGACCACCTTTTCCCCATGTTGTTTTGTCTTTAGGATTAAAAGGGACATCTTTAACAATATCTTCGTCGACTCTATAGCGCTCTCCTATGACGACGTCGCCATCATGAGGAAAAATCTTTTCAAGGCGTTTCATACTCATCCATTTGATGCCACCAAAGATTGTATTTTTTGAAATTTTCAAAGGTGAAGCTTTAGGTAATGATAGTTTTATCGTGTAACCAAGGATAATAACGCCAATAACAACACCCCATAAAACCATCCTATCAAAGAAAGGAAGAACATCCGCCCATGTCATATTATCTTGACCTACATAGGGACTAAGTCTGATATATTCATTTGCACTATAATAAGTTGCAAACAAACCAAAGATGATCATGGACGAAATAGTGATATTTTTTCTGATATGCCTTTTTTGTAATAAGATGAATGAAGAACATGAAAATGCAATAAGGATTAAAATATCCAGTGGCTTTGATCTTACAAACCAATAAGCATCAGGCGTCGTTCCATTTTCTGTAATGTTATTGATGGTTATATTGACCAAAAAAGCTACAATGATTGAAAAGATGAGTGGCAATGCTAAAAATATAATCTGTTTTTTGTCTAATTTATTGACCATTTTCCCCCCTGCATACCAGAAAAAGCTTCTCTTCCTATTTTTTTCGAAATTTTTGAATTTTTATCAAGTTTTGAAACGTAAAACAAATCATCTTAAGATGAAAGACTTATCTGCCTCTCTAAGACGGGCTTTTATAAAAAGCTCCCCTAAACTAATTTTTCCAAAGTTTCTTTGATGCTTCACGCGCTATTTAAATTTCTTACTTAACTCTTTTACGACACTGCATATGCTTCTTAACAGAAAAAAAACCCAATAACAATACGCATTAGTGTTCACTGAAAAAAAGCGCAGTTTATCATATTGTGCCGTAAAACATCGTTGTTCAGAGCCCTGATATAAGGCATGTAAAACTTTACATATTAAGTGTTTTTAGAGTGTGTAATAAATGGGCACAGCTTGCCCGTCACGCCTTTTTAAAGTGAACCACATGAATGGGTCAGGAGTAGGTCAAAACCCCGCCAACAGAAGCCGGACTGTTTACAGAACAGCCCTTTTAAGTCAGGAATATGCATCCTTTAGAGCGTAGAGCGGGAGGAAATCAAAGAAGGATAAGGTAAACATAGCAAAACTCCCGGAATCCCGGGACACCCACAAGAGTAGGTTCATTTTTACACTCGGATTTTAGGGCTTTCAGACCCTACTGATCGCTGCGTAGACGACCAAAGTTACCCTTCAAGGTATAAAGTAATTTCAGGAAATTGGCAATAAAATTTAAAACAGTGTTTTTATCTCATGAGATAATCAAACACAAAAATGCTTTCTGTTTTTGAGGTTTGAGCTCTCTAAAACTTTTCAAAAGAATGTATTCTTCTTTGCTTGAGATCTCATCATCATAAGGATACAAGACGTCTTCTTTTGTTGAGAGACCAGAATAAAAAAAGGAAATGGGAACATTAAGAATATCGGCAATTTCTTGTAAACGCCCTGCGCCTATACGATTGAAGCCTTTTTCATATTTTTGGATTTGTTGAAAGGTTACTCCTAACTGGCTGCCTAATTTCTTTTGCGACATTCCGATCATTGTTCTTTTCAAGCGAATTTTTTTGCCAATCGAAATATCGTTAAAATGTGGATTTTTAGCTTTCACTTCAAGCTCCCCTGCCGAGTGCGAGCGCCCTCGCATTGGTATTCCGGGAGTCTGAAAGTACTGAGTTCAGTCAGCTTTTTTTGCTTTTAGTGCTAGAGAGCACCTGGACATGGCAAAAACTCCCGGAATCCCGGGACACCCACAAGAGTAGGTTCATTTTTACACTCGGATTTTAGGGGTTTTTGAATCCCTGTTGATCGCTGCGTAGACGACCAAAGTTACCCTTCAAGGCATAAAGTAATTTCAGGAAATTGGCAATAAAATTTAAAACAGTGTTTTTATCTCATGAGATAATCAAACACAAAAATGCTTTCTGTTTTTGAGGTTTGAGCTCTCTAAAACTTTTCAAAAGAATGTATTCTTCTTTGCTTGAGATCTCATCATCATAAGGATACAAGACGTCTTCTTTTGTTGAGAGACCAGAATAAAAAAAGGAAATGGGAACATTAAGAATATCGGCAATTTCTTGTAAACGCCCTGCGCCTATACGATTGAAGCCTTTTTCATATTTTTGGATTTGTTGAAAGGTTACTCCTAACTGGCTGCCTAATTTCTTTTGCGACATTCCGATCATTGTTCTTTTCAAGCGAATTTTTTTGCCAATCGAAATATCGTTAAAATGTGGATTTTTAGCTTTCACTTCAAGCTCCCCTGCCGAGTGCGAGCGCCCTCGCATTGGTATTCCGGGAGTCTGAAAGTACTGAGTTCGAATCAGCTTTTTTTGCTTTTAGTGCTAGAGAGCACCTGGACATGGCAAAAACTCCCGGAATTCCGGGATACCTACAAGAGTAGGTTCATTTTATGATCGAACTTTAGGGCTTTCAGACCCTACTGATCGCTGCGTAGACGACCAAAGTCACCCTTTAAGGTATAAAGTAATTTCAGGAAATTGGCAATAAAATTTAAAAACAGTGTTTGTTTTATGAACCCCACCCGCCTCTCAAACTCTTATGCTCGCTCGTAAAAACCATGAGATAAAACCCACGTTTATTGAGAGGATTAACAACCCTTGATTCTTGAGATCAAGCTTCCAAAAAGCACACCTAAAAATATATCGCCCCCTCCCAAAGCCATTCTTTGGAGCATATCTTTGAAAGCTTTACACTGTGATGCGTTGGATTTTTGCGCCACAACGAGCTAATTTTTCTTCTAATCTCTCAAATCCACGATCAAGATGATAGACACGATTGACGTTTGTTTCTCCCTTTGCCGCCAATGCTGCAATCACAAGAGAAACAGAAGCACGCAAATCCGTCGCCATAACGGGAGCCCCTTGCAAATTCTCTGTTCCATAAACGGTTGCCGTCTGCCCATCAAGCTTTATCTGTGCTCCTAAGCGATTGAGTTCTTGAACATGCATAAAACGATTTTCGAAAACTGTCTCTGTAATATGCGCGATTCCTTCAGCCCGTGTCATGAGCGCCATGAATTGCGCTTGGAGATCGGTTGGAAAAGCAGGATAAGGTCCTGTTTTAATATCAACGGGCATAATTTTGGTGTTCTTTGGATTTCGCTTAATATGAATTCCTTGAGGTTCTATTTGAATCTCGAGTCCTGTTTTTTGCAGCACCTTAAGCACTTTTGTGAGATGATTAGGATTTGCATTTTTAAGAAAGACATCTCCTCCCGTCATAGCAACAGCCATTGCATATGTTCCCGCTTCGATTCGATCAGCAATAACGCGTACTCTAGCACCGTTGAGTTTTTTAACCCCTTCAATTGTAAGCGTTGTTGTTCCTTCACCGGTTATTTGAGCCCCCATAGTATTCAGGGTTCGAATAAGGTTTGTCACTTCTGGTTCACAAGCCGCATTCTCAAGAGTGGTTGTTCCCTTTGCCATTGTCGCCGCCATCAGCAGCACATGGGTTCCACCAACAGTGACTTTAGGGAAACGATAGCAAGCACCTTTTAACCCCCTTGGCGCTTTTGCATGAACATATCCATTTTCGATAGTAATCTGTGCGCCTAAAGTTTTAAGTCCCTCAAGGATAAAATCGACAGGTCTTGTCCCGATAGCACATCCTCCAGGAAGCGAAACATAAGCCTCTGCGCATCGTGCAAGCAGAGGTCCAATAACCCAAAAGCTTGCACGCATTTTTTTCACCAGTTCGTATGGTGCCCGTGTTGTAGCTATTTTTTGCGCCGTAAAATGAATTGTTCTTGAATTCACGCATTCATCGTTAAACTCTTGTCCATCAACGGCATATCCAACACCATGATTATTGAGAATACGAATAAGCAATTCAACATCGGCCAGATGCGGAATATTTTCTAAAGTGAGCGTTTCTTCTGTCAAAAGCGCCGCAATCATAAGAGGCAATGCAGCATTTTTTGCCCCAGAAATAGGAATTGTTCCTTTAAGTTTTTCTCCCCCAACAATTTGAATAGAATCCATCGTGTTTTCCCTCTTTTCCTTTGTGCCTGCCCTTCCAAAGGATTGTCCCCCTTCGGGAAGTTATGCTTTATTAATCGTTTTAGAACGCATTCTAACTATGAGAACAAATTATTGAGAAGTTTGGTTGCAAAAATTTACTAAAAAACATTTTTTTGCATTTTAGAGCTCTGGTTGTGCTCTTTTTCGGCTTTGCTCTTTTCGACGTTTCAGGTTTTGACGCAATTGTTGTGCCAATCTTTCTTGACGTCGTTTTGCTTTTTCATCTTGATGATTAATTTCATTTTGTTTTTGTTTTTGATGCATTTGTGTCATTGCGCAACCTTTTAAACAGTGTTGAGCTTCTATCCAAGCAACTCATTTAGATATTTAAGCATATAAGAAGCATATGTCATGACATAAGATACGTTTTCTTGCAAGAATATACAAATGTTCTCTTGCCTATTTTCTGACAATATGGCACAAGACAGCGCAAAGATTGAAAAGGGCTGCGGTAGCTCAGTGGTAGAGCACTCCCTTGGTAAGGGAGAGGTCGAGAGTTCAATCCTCTCTCGCAGCACCATTTTATTCTTCTTTTGCCTCTCTCTTTTTGCCCTTATAAGTCTTCCCTATAAGCCTAAATCTTTTCCCCCAACCTCCATCAGCTTCATCAAATCCTCCATCCTTTAAACTATGCGTTTCAATAGCTTCAAAATCAATGGCCTCAATAACACGCTTAATCTCTAAAATACTTTACGAACGGCTTTTGAAATTGACCGCCCCCCAAAGAATAGTCCCTCTCCTATTGGTTTCCCCTCTTTCCTTGCCCCTCCCTCTTTCCTTGCATCTTCCTCTCTTTCATTTCTGTAAGATTGCCCCCCTTTACTCCTTCTCTTTGCCAAGCCTCACTATTGCAACAGCTCTTGGCACTTGAGACGATATAAGCATTTTTATTTTTTCAATATTTTATTTCTTGAATATTTTTCCCCACAAGCTCACCCTGTTTGTAATATGCAAACAAACGATTTTACTTGATTCAATATAAGAGCGTTTGAATAAGAGAACTAAGAACATCTCACACTATTTCAGGCTCTCATTGAAATTCAAATTGAATCTCAATAATGAATTATTATAAACTCATTGTTTGAACATATCCCATTGATACCTTTATCCGACCCAAAACGAATAATCTTATCTTTCTAGCCTCTCTATCCATCTCAAGCAACACAAGCATTCCCTCTAGAAATTAGAATAAGCTTCATCGATCTTATTCGTCATTTACAACAGATCTAACAGAGCCATTTCCAGAACCTCCTCTCAACTCAATTCCTTTCCCATTCTCCCCACCCCTTACCAAAAGCAAAAAACAAACAGTGATAAAATCCCCCTCAATAAAGCTTTCACTAAGCCACCCCACGCTCGCATATGCCAAACATCCCATATACTAGACATCCCATATACTAGACATCCCATATACTAGACATCCTATATACTAGACATCCCATATGGCAGAAAATTGAGAGCCCGCCTTTTCAAAGAAGATCCCTCATTACCAATTTTATACACTATGGTTTTCCACGTGCTCTAAGCCTCCCTCTTTCAACACGCATCTTTTTTATACGAATACTTTGATTGATACGGATAGCGTTATTCCTCTTGCATAAGAGCCCCAAAAGCGAAAAGCTCTCTCCCTCTGTTCTATTGAAATTAATCACCCCTCTTCGCTTACACTTCACAAGCAGAAAGATCCGTATAGCGAGAAACTTTCCAAGAAAAGCATATCTCTTCGTAAAAAGCCTCCCAGTAAACGAGATTATGAATCGTCTCAAGAGCTACAGCCCATGCCGCAATTTTGGCAACGGCCCCCAATAGTACCAACTTACTTTTTCATAAAGTAAAGATAGGGTGCGCAATGTTTATAATCTCTAGGGGGTACAATCTACGGACTTTATAATCTACGGGGCTTTATCGTTATACCCCTCACGATATTATTCACAGGTGCCAGTATGAAATTTACGAACGCCAGGCATGAAATGGGTGTGAAATGAGCTTAGAGCGAGATATCTTTATTAAAACAAGTGCGTGAATGTACAACAACAAGTATATTTCATTTGGAGTATTTTGGATATTGCCTACTCTCCCCACCTTAGGACAACCATTTTGGCTACAGATCCCCTTATACTTTCTGCTGTCATACCTCCTCCAATAAGCTAAAACCCCACATATGCGGGGTTTTAGCCAGTACCACACCTTTACTTATACACATTATGATCATTATAACCATTTTTATTAAATACGTTTTTACGTATATTTTCAACACAAAAATAACACACATTGATTTATTTAACAGAAATCAATTAAATATTCATGATAATCATTAAAAGTTAAAATGATGAAATTATTATTCAGAACGTACGTCATAATATTTATAACGTTTTTTTCTGTATTCATATTATTGGGTTGTACTCAAGTAAGCGACCTTGCTGAATACGATAAGCTTTACCAAAAATATGTCCATGAAAATTACACTCATTTAGAATATTCTCAGAAATTAGAAAAAGCAAAAAAAGAGGTAGAATATTTAAAAGCGTATATGGAAAAAACTGTAAGTATACCCCATGACAAAAGTCAATTTTGGAAATATTTAATAATATTGCCCAATAATCCTCCAGAATTCAATATTTTAAGACATTATCACATATTGCTTGTTTTTTGTGGACGCTTTTTTGATTTATGGCAAGATGATAAAACGATGCCCACACTTACATTTAACGACTTACCAACAAGACTGAAGGATTTTAAAGCTAACGGGATGAAATACAGGAAAGATTGGGATTATATAGAAAATATTTTCCTCAAAGCAAAATTTGAAACAAACTTTGATGATCCAATGTTTGCGTACGCAGAAAAATTTTTGGATTCTCCCAATGGCATTAGTCGAAAAGAACAAACTCTTCAGACAGAGCAGCTCATCATAGGCAATGAACTCACTCGTTTTAGAAACACAGCAACAATGTGCGTTATGGCTAGAGAGGTATACCTTAAAATGATGCCCAAAGAAAATGTAAAACCACCTGTAAGATATAGCACTTTTGAAAAATGGAAGCAGTATTTAAAAAATCTTTAAACGGATCATAAAACGCCTTTCAAAATACTTCTAAAGAACCATTAAGCCCCCCTCACAATGACTATAATCAAGCCACTAAGAGGGTATAAAAACAATGTTAATTAAACAGTCTTTATTGAGAAGCGTCTTAATTATCGCTCTTTTAACAACGCATCTTTTTTATTCTTCAAAGGGATATACTCATTCGAATGAAGTATTCTCTTCAAAAGAGATTACAGAAAGAGAGAGATTTTTCCGCATTTTCCTTGTTAATGGAAGTCGCTGGTGGGAAGAAAAATTCTACCAAATTCTCTGGATAGAAAAAACATTTTTTTTGGAAAACAAGCGGCAGTTATCGCAACCGCTCTATGAAAAACATGTCAATATAATAAAAAAATGGCAGAATATAATCAAAAAACGACATCATGTATTTAATACTCTGTGCACCCTTATAGAATTAGAAATAGATGCAATGCGACATGTGAATGAAGCAAAACACTCTCATGAGCATACACATCTCTCAAACCTTATGAAACACATAGAGACATATCAAGAGCGTATAGTTAAAAACAAGAAAGAACTTGAGAAACTTGATCATGAAATTGAGATCTTATACAAAGTTATCATAGAGTATACAAAATTACCATAAACTTTGATCTATTCATTCCATAACTTGATGAAAAGTGCTTCTCAAAGGATATCTTTTATTTTCAAGCACTTTGAACTATCTATCGCCATCTTTAGATACAGAGTGCCAAAGTACAGTAACGTTATCATACAATTTGTTGTATTTTACCAACATAAAATAACACATATTGATTTATTCAACAGAAATGACTTATAAAGGCTCGTCAGAAACAAACGACAATAAATACCTTATGTTTAAACACTTTATTTTCTTCGCTATCGTAATAAGCGCTATTTTATTTACGCATCATACAACGAGTGGATGTACAACAGATGATCTTTTTATTGGAAGTACTTCTCCGATCAATTGTATTTCAAAAGAATATATAAGACAGAAAATAAAAAAGAAGCTATTGGAAAAAGAACGCGAAAGAGAATGGTTAGAGCTTGAACAATTTTCTGTTAGCGCTTGTCCAGGTGGAGAATTTCCTGTTTATCATGGCTTTTCTATTATCGATTGTGTTTTGAGAGGAAGAACTAAAACAAAATCGTCTTAATAATGAAATCAATATAATGAAATTATTCATGCAATGGTTTATCGTAGCATTCGTAATAACAACGATAATGTCTGTTCCCATAAGTTTACTTTGGCGTTTTAGATTTAAGGTTCCTGCCTGTTTATTTACAATAATGACAACCTTGGCTATTATTGCCGTCCCTTTTACATTTGATTTATCGTCTCTCTTTTAATCTATTTTTGTAAAAAAATATTTCTAAAATATTAAAAACACCCTGCATTTTTAAGCGTTTTGAACTGTATCTCCTCTCATTTAGATACGGTATAATCACTATAGCCATTTTCATTAAACATGTTTTTGCACATATTCTCAACACAAAAAACAACACATGTCGATACATTCAAAGGGGATCAATTAAACGATCTTATAAAAGAAGAGCAATATACAAGTGGCTGTATTTAATGATAATAAATGAAGACGATTATTATGGAATTCTTGGTGTAAGCTACGAATGCAACGCTAAACAGATAAAATCTTCTTTTCGTAAATTAGTTCTGCAATACCACCCTGATCATAATTCTAGTACCGAAGCAGAACAAAAATTCAGAAAAATTTGTGAAGCCTATGAAGTTCTTAAAGATCCTCAAAAGAGAGCTGCTTACAATCAGTTCTATCATGAAACTTTTAAAGATAATGACAAGGCTTCTGAAAGTAATGAATACGAAAAACCTACAGCAATTGAAATAATTATATGGTTATGGAAAACACAATACAGAATTATGACTTTTTTAACAACAATATTTATTGCTATTTGTTTTTTCATAACAATGATAACAGTGTTTGGATTTCAACTTTAATAGTCAAAGTGCTTTTGAAGAGCTTTAAAAGCAACCCGCAGCGAATTCACAAGGCATCATTATCCTTGATCTTCTATAACAAGGTAGTGTAGAAAAACATAAAGATTATAATGTCTCTATTCGTTCTTTTCTTATTCTCCCGTTTCCTCCACCCCTCTATTTTCTTCCACAACCCGCCCCCCAACCTTTCCCCCAACAAGCCCGCTTGATTCCACACAGACTTTTTCTCATGCCCCTAACATCCTTTTCCATGTTGGCTAAGAAAATCTCCAAGCCCCCGCAAAGCTCTTCTCCCCAAGCGGCGCCCCTAAGCTTCCCCTCAAGAACGAAAGCATAACGCGCACCATTGTCTCTGCAATAAAAACACACTTGCCCATCATTGCCGCTCCCCCAGCACTCACCACAAAAGCACCCAGAAGCTCCCCCCTGTTCCAATACGTCTAAACAAGCTTTAACGACCTCCCCTATCAAACACCTTCTTCCATTTTTCAGCATGCTTTACGTATCACTCCAAGCTCCCTACTTGCGTGCCGCAAAAACATAAAAACCGGCTCTTTTCCCCCTTGAGCGTGCCTTTTTATAAGTTGGAACCTGTCTGTACTACTGCTTCTCTTCCCCCTAAGCCTCATTTTGTTCTCCAGCATGCTTTCCGTGTCACTCCAAGCCACTGGATAACGACCTGCCCCCTCCATTGTCTTTTCCCCCCAATGAACCAGCCGGCAACTCCCCCCAAGCGCCCGCAATTCCCCATATATAGGTTCTTTTCTTCATGCCCCCCCTTTTCCATGTTGGCTAAGAAAATTCCCGCAAAGCTCTTCCCCCCAAGCGGCGCCCCTAAGCTCCCCCTCAAGAACGAAAGCATAACGCGCACCATTGTCTCTGCAATAAAAAAACACTTGCCCGTCATTGTACTCCCCCAACACTCACCACAAAAGCACCCAGAAGCTCCCCCCTGTTCCAATACGTCTAAACAAGCTTTAACGACCTCCCCTATCAA
>NZ_JBHIRA010000010.1:0-77156 GCF_042196825.1 Bartonella sp. AC10YNML
GATGATGGTACCATCCGGATTGGCAGAGATTTTGACCTTGATCCTATGGGACCTGCAATTGAAGGCGGCGTTGGCATCAATGCGCAACTGTCTCACAATTTCTCCCTTCATGGTGATGTAAGCTATCAACAAAAGCTTCGAAAAACCGGTATATCTGGTGCAAGCTTTTCAGGAGGAATACGTTATCAGTTTTAATACAAGGCTGTAAAAATAGCGTATTTCTTTTCTATGCATTAACAAAAAAGGCAGCACATCGTGTTGCCTTTTCGCTTTATAAATCCTAATAACACTACACTATCCCTCCTTAAGAGAGCCCTTGCTTTTTCTACTGCCTGTAAATCAACATCCACACCCAACGCCGCAGCATGTTTGAAACAAAGCTTGAGACGCATCAGTGCTGTATTAGCATCTCCAGCTTTTGTATGACAGATGGGAGCGAGGATATTGCGTATTTCTATTTGTGTAATCTCTGAAATAGGCAGACAGCCTAATTTGGGGAGAATATGGAGTTTTAAAGGTGAAAACCTGTTTCCATCTTTACCATCATTTTTTAATTCAGCTTTACGACTTTCAAAAGCATCTAAGGCAATGTTTTTTAAGTAATGGAGATTACGCATTGCCTCACGTTTTCGTTTCTCACGTTTTTTAATGGGATCATGACCATCACGAAGAACAGAACGCTATTGGGTTTGCCAATTCACGAGCTTGTTTTAAAGAGACATCTCTCAAAGCACCCAAGTCCATTTAGCGACAGCGCCCATGAATGGTATATGAATGGTATAACGGTAAATCCATTGAGTACCCCCATCTTTACGTTTGTGAAAGAGCAATCCGGCACCATCATTATATTTTCCAGCTCGTGGGTGTTGCTAAAGCCCTTGGCTCTTGAGACGATTCATAAGAGCCATTTTAGTCCTTTCTTATACATTTTTTACCCACACGCCCAGCCCCGCTTGTGGTATGCAAGAGAATGGTTTTTCTTGATTTAAGACAAACAGGTTTAAAATGAGAGAATCTTACGTTATTCAGAACTCTAACTCAATGAAAGTAACGCTAAATTATCATTATAAATCAGCATATTATACCATTTTTATCAAGATAAAAGATAAGGTATTTTTATCTAGAATATGTCACAAAGTATGCTGCCTTTTCGTACATGAAATCCATTTTTTCCTGAAGTGTTTTCTTTTCTACTTAAATACGCTTTTCTTCCTCTTCACATGGATTGCGCAGCTATTCATCATCGAATTTTCCCATAAAGCTAAGCAAAGTGTATTTCTAGATAATATAAAGATAACAGCATTAAGAATAAATCTTAAAAAATAGAAGATTTCTTGCTTTTTCACTTATGGAAGTACAACAACTTTACCGTTCAATTATGCTCTTCTTTGAAGATAGATATGGTGCAAATATGCACCATGGAGCTGTCCAAGCAAAGATGATATTAGAAAAATGAAAAGTTAACCACTGCACATTTAAAACAGATAGGAAACCTACAGCCACTCTCATTTATTCCAAAGGATATAGAAAATGAAAAAAAACATACCGGATAAATAATCAATCATAGCTTATAATATAAGAGCATAACAGTGTTTTCATATGGCTACACTCTTCCCTTATGATATCTGGACAGCAAATATCTCTAAAACTTCTATAAAAATACTATTAAAGTTATGCTGTAAAAATGTTAATTGCCTCAACAATCATTTGTCAAAAATTTGCAAAAAATAATCAGAGAACTAACCGTTTGAACCACAAACATAATTTTTGTGCTAATGATTTGATTTTTAACGACTTTTAACATATTGATAATCTTAAAATTAAATCAGACAGCCTCCCCAGTTAGTCCGGATAAGTAGGTATCTAACAAAAACTATTGTTAGAACCGTAGAAGACCATACCCCATCCTTATATGAGAAAGTGAACTTCCTTAAAAAACTTTGATATTGATGATACTAAACAGATTGGTATTCATTTTTACCTTAATCCGATAGATTCTGCCGTTAAAGGTGCGTTTAGCACAATACACAATTATCTCACAATTTAACTCTCTATATTGATGTAAACTATCAGAAAAAACTTTAAAAGACGTGTAGCCGAGACAAGTTTTTCTGATAGAATACGCTACCAATTTTAATATAAAAATTATAAAAATAAGCATATTAATCCGTTTACTATTAACAAAAAAACGGACTGTATTTTTTTTTATTTACAATCTATTATAGCAATAAAATAATTTCTTTCTTTACGATGTGTTGTCGCTATCTATAAAGATTTATTTACACTTCCATTGCTGGTTCTTCTAAACAAACAGTTTTGAGAAAATTAATGCATGAAAAGAAAATCTAACAACAAGCGCTTTATCTTTCATATACAAAATGCTCAAGAAAGCTAATTTTTTCATTTATAAAATGAAATCACTCAATAAAGTTCTTTTTATATCAATAAAAGATGTTTTAAATTGGATATTCAAAATATTGATTTATAATGATAATTTATCATTACTCATATTGAATTAAAATCTTGAATATCGTAATCTCTCTCATTTAAAACCTGTTCCATGTTGAACTAATCAAAATCATTCACTTGCACATTACAAGCAGAGCTGGCGTGTGAAGCAAAGTTATATAAGAAAAGCCTGAGAAGTCCTATAATGAACTGTCTCAAGTGCCAAGGGCTTATCACAAATATTGGGAGCTAGCAAAATGTGTGACGGGCTTGCTCTTTTATTAAGCGTAAAGGTATCGGCTTGCTCCTTCGTAAGCGTAAATATGATGGAACTCTACGGCTTTAGCGTTATAGCATTCATGAACACCGTCGCGAAATGGGCTGTGCTTCCTTAGAAAAATAGGCTTTGCTACCCTTAGCCTCCTTAAAGAAAGCCTGTGAATAGCCCCCCTCATCTCTTCTTCTTATAGCAGAAAAAATTTGCTGATCGTTTTGGTTAGTGCATCAAATAATACATCTCAACACTATAGAGCTTTTATAGCGATTATCTTTAATAGACAATTTTTAAATATCATACTTCATAGTGCTTTTAGCATAAGCTTAACCAAGCGAGGTTTTATGAAATCCACTTTTCTCAACTTTTTATGATCATGAAAAAAGTTTTTCTGAAGCAAAACTTCAAATCATAGAGAACACCATCAATATAATTCGTTTTGTTATTTACAATAAAAACATAATGATATAGAAACTGTCTGGGTACTTGCGCCATCAGGGGAATGAAGTAAGCATCAAAGCATACCAAATACTAAAGGCATATCTATGTGTAAGAAATATATTTATAAGAAAAATTTTTTGTTATGTACAATTGCTGGAACTTTGATTTTTTCTCATTTCGGTTCAACTTATGCAAATACATCGGCTCCTGAAACTCCTGGAATTTTTGGGAAGATTGAATTAAATAAGGGAGAAGAAAAGACTTTAAATAATGTTCTTGTCCGCGATAAAGGACCTGGAATATTAGCGCATGATAAAGCAGCTATCACAATTGTAAAATCAACAATACACACGGAAATGTCTGCACTTTCTGTATCAGCAGGTGGACGCATTCATGCTAAAGAAATTGAAGTCAATACAGTGTATAAAGGTTTAGAAACAAAGAATGGTATAATCGACGTCAAAGATTCAACCATAACCGTCCAACGAGGAGGTGCCGGTGGTATCGTTTTTTATGAAACAAAAGATTCTTCACTGAAAAGTGGAGAAAAAGTTGTCAATAAGATTGTTCTTAGCAATACAAAACTTCTTGTGAAAAACGGTACCGGTATTCTTGGTCCCTACTGCTCAAAAGCCGTTGCTGAAGTTCAACTTAAAGACTCAGAAATTCGATCTGACGTATTATTGAGAAATAAAACGAAACGTAAATATTATGATAACGATACTCTTCCTGTAACTTTAGCATTAACCGCTGATAATTCAACAATAGAGGGACGAGCAAGAACTTTAAAAGTCAATACAACGGTTTTGACTCTGAATAACAAGAGCAAATGGTACTTAAAGACCTCTCAAGAGGAAGTCGATACTGACTTTAATACGTTTAACTATGAGCTCAGTGATATTAAACAACGAACCCTTTCTACCGTTTCAGTACTGAATCTTAATAATAGTTCTATCATATTTAAGGTACCGCAAGGGCGGGAAAAAGATCATTATCATACCTTGTATATAGGGCGAACAGCTGAGGTTCGTAGACCTGAGGGAAGTACAATCCCCGATATAGAAAGCACTTATAATACAGTTTACAATGCCACAGGCAATGCAAAAATTTATTTTAATATTGAATGGAGTGATGGTCTAGTAAAAGAACAGCAAAAAGCTGACCGCCTCCTTATTCATGGTGATGTATCAGGCAGCACAACAGTCCATATCAAGAACCTTGCGAAAGGTGAGATATTAAAAGCTGAAGATTCTGTTTCCTCGAATATGCGTGGTCTTTCAGTCATTCAAGTTTCTGGAAATGCAAATGAAGATTCCTTCAAACTTGCACACGGCTACACCACAATGGAGGGATTGCCCTATAAATATATACTCAAAGCCTATGGTCCAACATCCAGCCATGGGACAGCCGATAGCACACAAAGTCATTTTAGCGGAATATCACAAGAATCAAAAGAAAATACCCTCAAAGACTACACAATCTATACGATATCAGAATCAGGAAAAATGATTGAAGGCGTTTCACCAAAAGAGAAAGAAGCGCAAAATACCGGTTCATCATCCCTTGGACAAGCAAACAACGCACAAAACATTTTGGAAAAAAATCAAAATTTCTGGGATTTTCGCTTGCAAAATGCGACTCTCGATAATGAGGGAAAGATCAGAGCTCTCGTTCCTCAAGTGGCAAGCTATTTGTCCATGCCTAACGCACTATTCTCAGCTGGACTGGCTGATATAAACAATCAAAACACTTTACTCAACTCGATGCAGGAAAACACCTTTGAGACAAAAGATCATAAAAACAAAGGAATCTTATTCTCGACTTATGGAAATAAGATGACATTATCCTCTCACCGTACGCCATTACAATATGGCTATGGTGCCGATATTCACTATGCAGCTTTACAGGCAGGTATTACATTAGCAGCTCTAGAAGATCAAAACATGACCACCAATTTTGGTCTTTTAGGGACATATGGGAAATTAGCTTTCACCCCTAAAGACATGGAAGGTGCTGACAAGAGTACACTCAATAAATGGTCAATTGCTGCATATAGTGGGCTGCACCATAATAATGGGATATACATCCATGCACTCTTCTCCTATGGAATGCTCAAGGGAGATATCACCACAGCTCTCATAGGAAAGACTGCAGAATTGAAAAATGCTGATACATTCAGTGCATCAGCAACCATTGGACAAAAATTCGAAACCAGTAGGAACGGATTGGTCTTTGAACCACAAGCACAACTTGTTTATCAACGTCTCATGCTTGGCACACTCTCAGATGTCGATGGTTTTGATGTGGATATGGGAAATCCTTATCAATACTTAGTGCGTGTTGGTGGACGCTTAACGCAAACGAAGCTTTCTATTGAAAACGGCGATATTCTTTCTTTCTATGGTAAATTGAATATTGTTAAAGCTTTTTCTAACAATGGTACGATACAGATTGGTGAATCATTCCACCTTGATTCTATGGGAGCTGCCCTTGAAGGTGGACTTGGTGTAAATGCACAATTATCACAAAATATCGCACTTCATGCTGATGTTAACTATCAATATAAGCTTCAAAAAACAGGTATATCTGGAGCAAGCTTTTCAGGCGGAATACGCTATCAGTTTTAAGAAAAAGCAAAAAATAATTTATATTCTATTCATTTTAATAAAAGGCAGTACAAATGAGCTGCCTTTTTGATTTATAAAAATCAAATGTTTTTAATAAATTTTTTTGTATTTTAAAACACGTAATAAATAATTTTCTGTGTAAGAAAATCAATTAAAAGCTTTTTGTAAGCGCACAACAATAGCTTCTCCAAAAACTTTGTAGAGTTTTCATAACAACAGCCTTAAGCAACAAACATCCTTGCAAAATATTTTGTTTCTTAACACTTTTAAACGGAATACTTATCAATCTAGCTTTTCTACAATTCATAGTTGCTCACTGCAATTTCTATTTTAAAAACTCTTCTAAAATCATTTTTTAAACGATAAAGAACAGGACGCAATATTTCGTTTTGTTGTTTACAATAAAAACATAATGATATAGAAACTGTCTGGGTACTTGCGCCATCAGGGGAATGAAGTAAGCATCAAAGCATACCAAATACTAAAGGCATATCTATGTGTAAGAAATATATTTATAAGAAAAATTTTTTGTTATGTACAATTGCTGGAACTTTGATTTTTTCTCATTTCGGTTCAACTTATGCAAATACATCAGCTCCTACAATGGTTATGGCTCGTGCGGATAAAGCAGGAGAAGAAAAAACCTTTAATAACGTTTTTATCCGCAGCGCATATACAACAGTGGTTGCTGATGACAAAGCCTTTATCACCATTACAAATTCAACAATGCGTTCAGACTCAAATTTATTTACCGCAACAACAGGTGGACGTATTCATGCTAAAAAAACTGTAGGAAAATCAAATTCCCGTGGTTTAGAAATTTCAAACGGCATCATCCATATTGAAGATTCAATCATTAATGTTTCCGGACATCACAAAAGTCGTGGTATCCTTTTTGATTACATCCCAAGTTCCCAAGTAAAAGAGGGCGAAAAAGTTATCAATAAAGCAATTCTTACCAACACAAAACTTCTTGTTGAAAATGGTATTGGTATTTTAGGACCAGATTATGCAAAATCTGTTGCTGAGGTAGAACTTAAAAGTTCAGAAATTCGTTCTGATATATTATTAAAAAATAAAATCCCAGAAAACTCAAAAGATATCGATCCTCGCACTTTTATATTAAGCGCTGACAATTCGATTATAGAAGGACGAGCAAAGACTTTACCTCAAAATACAACGATTTTTACTCTTAACAATAACAGCAAGTGGTCCCTAAAGATTAGTCAATTTGAAGTAGACAAAGAATTTGACAGCTCTAAAGGATACTTGCTCACTGATATTAAACAACGTGCACAGTCTATTGTCTCAGTATTGAACCTTAATAATAGCTCTATTATATTTAATGCGCCGCATAAACTAGCAGACAATCAGTATCAAACCTTGCATGTGGGAAAACAGCCAATAGCTGAAGCTGCAAAAGCAGAGCAAAACAGAAGCTTCGATACAACAACGGTTTACAATGCATTGGGCAACGCAAGGATTTACTTTAATACCGAATGGAGTAATGGTCTTATAAAAGAACAACAAAAAACTGACCGTGTTCTCGTTCATGGTAATGTCTCAGGCACCACAACGATCTATTTCAACAATCTTTCAAAGCGTGCAGAACCATTCGATGATGATGAAGTTTCCATTCCTTTGAATGCGCGTGGTCTCTCACTTGTTCAGGTGTCTGGAAAAGCAGAGGAAGCCGCCTTCACGCTGGTAAATGGCTACACTACAATGGATGGATTACCCTATAAATATGTATTAAATGGCTATGGACCAACATCCAGCCGTGGGAGAGCTGACAAACAGCAAAGTCTTTTGCAAGAAAGTGAAGAGTTTTGGGATTTCCGTCTACAAAATGCGACTCTTGATGATGAAGGAAAAATCAAAGCTCTTGTTCCTCAAATGGCAAGCTATTTGGTTATGCATAATGCAGTATTCTCCTCTGGCTTGGCTGATATAAACAATCAAAATACACTGTTAGATAATATGCATTCAACAGTTTTTGGATTAGAAGGTCATAAACAAAAAGGGATATTTTTATCGACTTATGGCAACAAGATGACGTTATCTTCCAGCCGTAGTCCATTGGAATATGGTTATGGTGCTAATGTTCACTATGCTGCTATACAAGCAGGCATGACATTAACAACGTTAGAAAATCAAAATATAACCGCGAATCTTGGTCTTTTAGGCACATATGGAAAGCTCGCTTTTACGCCAAAGGACATGGAAGGTTCTGACAAAAGCATACTGGATAAATGGTCCTTTACGGCATATGGAAATCTCCACCATGACAATGGTCTCTATATTAATGCACTGTTCTCTTACGGCATTTTAAACGGACATATTACAACAGCCCTTATCGGCAACACCACAGAATTAAACAATACGGATACATTAAATATATCAGCTACCGTTGGACAAAAACTAGCAACTGGTGTTGAAGGGGTGTCCTTTGAACCACAAGTACAACTTATTTATCAACATATTGCCTTTGGCACTCTTTCAGATATTGATGGCTTCCAAGTTAATATAAAGACCCCTCATCAATGGTTGGTCCGTATTGGAGGTCGTTTAACAAAAACAATACTTCCTATTGAAAAAGATCGTGTTCTTTCTTTTTATGGTAAATTGAACGTCATTAAAGCTTTTGGTGAGAAAAATACAATTGATATTGTTGATTCTTTCCATCTTGATTCTATGGACTCTTCTCTTGAAGGTGGGCTTGGCATTAACGCGCAACTTTCTAAAAATATCGCACTTCATGCTGACGTTAATTACCAACATAAACTTCAAAAAGCTGGGTTCTCTGGAATTAATTTTTCCGGAGGAATGCGTTATCGCTTTTAAACAATTTTAGCTCTCTATTTTGACGCATAAGCAGCGCTGAGATGAAAACAGTGCTGCTTAACTACATTACAAAAAACCGTAATGTGTCAAAAAGTGGTTCATTTTTAGCAAAATAAAGAAAATATCTTAAGGAACATCTCTATGCATAAGAATCTTTTGTTATGTACAGCCGCTTGTGCTTTATTTTTTTCTTCTTTTAATTTCACATCTACCAGCACCGCCTCTGCTCTAAGCCCCCAGGAACGCCATGCCATTGATTTAATAAACACACCAACACAAGCAGAAAAAAATCTTGAAAAGATAGCCTCTGGCGCCATGATGGAGGATAATTCGCACTTCAATCAAGCACTTGATGCCAATAACCAACGACGTGTTAATGCTGCGCGCCAAGAATGGATGAGCCAAGACAATCGTAATTGGTCTGAACTGCAAAATAAAGCAGAAATATTACATAAAGCAGTACAATTGGATAGTGCTTTACAAGGACAAAACAAGGAACTTTCCAATACTTTACGCAAAGCAGTATTAGAAACTTTGAACAACGATGGAATAACCAACGTGAAGAAAAAAGAAGAACCAACCCCTCCTGCATCTGAAGAGAATAAACAACCTCTTATTGACTCCAGCACAAGACAAAGACGCGCTAGTGATAAATTACCACCCGCTCACGTTGCTGCCCAACACAAGGACAATTCATTCACAAGAACAGATCATGGAATGAGACAGCCTAAAATAAATGAAAATTCGCAATCTGATATTGATCCCCAAACAAACACCACTTCCTCGGAATCAAAAACGACTCTTAATACATCAGAAAAAGCGCATATGAAATTGCTCCCAAAGGTTGAGAATACCGCTACCGCTGCGACAGAGAGCTCCTCTAAACTTACAGATGATGATAAAGCAACCGCAGCTTCTACTTCTCTTGATGGAACAGAAAAAAGCACAACTCTTACACCACAAGGAGAAAGTTCTTTAACCATGCCTATTGCGATGTTTGCCGTTGGGTTTAGTGATGTCAACAATCAAAATATCTTGTTAGACAATATGCAAATAACAATGTTTGAACCCAAAGATCATCCAGAGAGAGGCGTTTTCTTATCCTCTTATGGCAATAAAAGCACCTTTTCTTCTAAGGTTCAAGCAAAACAAGATGGTATCCAAGCAGATATTCGCTATGCTGCATTGCAAGCAGGAGCAACACTAATAGCGCTAAAAGATCAAAATATCAGCAGCAACTTTGGTCTTTTTGGAACATATGGGAAACTGTCTTTTACTCCTAAAAACAAGGAGAGCTTTCAAAAAAATATGTTTGATAAATGGTCACTCACCGCATATGGAAATATTCAGCATGACAGTGGCATCTATGCAAGTGCCTTTCTCTCTTACGGAATTTTCAAAGAAAATCACGCTACAACTCTCATCAAACATACCTCAAAAGTGAAGAATAGTAAAACATTAGGAGCCGCTGCAACTGTTGGTCAAAAACTGTCAACCAATTTGGAAGGTGTAATCCTAGAACCGCAAGCACAACTTGTTTATCAACGTCTCATGCTTGGTTCTTTATCAGATAGGAGCTCTTTCTCAGATGACGATAACTCTAAAATAGACATAAGTAATCCTTATCAATGGCTGCTCCGTATTGGCGGACGTTTAACGCAAAACAAAGGACATGCTGTTTCTTTCTACGGCAAACTGAACATGATCAAAACTTTTAGTAAAAATTTTCAGCTTGCAGCTATGGGATCTTTAATCGAAGGTGGTTTTGGTATTCACACACACTTATCACAAAATATTCAGCTTCATAGTGATCTCAGCTATCAACATAAATTCAAAAAAGCTGGCATCTCTGCAATAAATATTTCCGCTGGAATGCGCTATCACTTTTAAAAATACTTGTATTCCTTATCTTGAAATATGAAGAGATCTCATTATGTTTCGTTTTGTCTCTTACAAAAGAGACATAATGAGGTCAAAGTTTTACTTTTTATGAGAGAGGGGGAAATATTTTAGGAATACATCCATATGAAAAAAAGCTTCTTACTATACACAGTTTCCGGAGTTCTGTTTTATTCTTCCAACAGTTTGTCTTATGCTATTCATGCTATGACTCCAACGATAGATCTCTCTTCTCCCCCGACAACATCTGACTCCAAAAGAACGATCATCCCCCCTCATCCTACCGGAAATGAACCTACAAAGTCTACTCCTACAAGCACTGTCGTTCCTCACATGCAACTTGGAGAAAAATTAAGGAGATATACACGCTCTTCATATGGAGAAACGACACATTCTTCAACACACCCCCAATCATCTGAACACCCTACAAAGCCTAAAACCTCCACAGAATCTTCTGAACCTGGAACAATTACACAACCTGAAACACCCCCTAAAAACACAGAAACGTCCAAGGCTTCTTCTCAAAATTCTAAAGGAAAAACGACATTCCCAAATGTAACCATTGAAAATACAACTTCTTCCTCAAAACAAAAGCCTAGGCATGCTCAAGAAAGTATACAAACATCAAAAACTAAAACGACAGAAAGTTTACAGTCTAGCTTTACAGCCACACAAAGCGATATTACACAATCACCATCGACAGAAATAGCTCCAACGAGAGAAGAAACTGCAACAACAAGGATAGTTTTAACAAAAGGAACAGCTTCAACAACAGGAATGGAAGCAAAATCGAGAAGGCGTTCAGGAGCCACCACCTCTTCTACAGATTCTTCCAGCGAAAAGACGCCTCCAAATTCTGCTGTCTCTTCACAATCAGAAGCGACACAATCTGCACCCAATTTACAACCAACACCTGCAAACTCTGAATCTACAAGAGCGGAATCTACAAAACCAGCAACAGAGCTATCACCAACGTCTAAAGAACCAGAACTCACACCGCCAACATCATCACGATCACCAGAATCTGTACGACCAACGCCCACACAACCCACATCTGCCCAAAAGGTATCTGGAAACTCTGAATCTACAGAGGCGGGCATTACAAGACCAACAGCAGAACAATCACCAGTGCCTAAAGAGTCAGAACGCATACAGCAAACATCTTTAAGAATAGAAACTGGAAAACCAGCATTACAGGTACCACCAAAATCTGTAAAACCAGCGCCAGTGCAATCTTCATCTGCACAAAAAATGTCTGAAAAACCAGAGATTGAAAAACCAATATCACCAATAAAACAATATGAAAAGTCTACACAAATTGAGGATATAAGCGCTGGAGTTGAAGCTAAAAACGGTAAGACCATAACGTTACATAACAAAAAAATTCAAGACAATAGTTTTGCTGTACATGCAGAGGGAAATAATTCAAAAGTCAACATGATAGGGGGAACAGTTGATGCGCGTTTTGTTGCACTAAGCGTATCAGATGGTGGAGAAATTGATGCTACAGGCATTACTGCAACAGCAGAAACAGCTGCTTTGGTAAACATGGAGGGCACAATAAAACTTAAGGATTCAAGCGTACATGTCACGGGAAATTATGAAGCAGACGGTATTATTTTCCGCAACAATCCGTATAATGCCCCTAGAAAACGATATACACGCAATGCTAAAAAGAACACCAATGCCGTTCAAGAACAAGATGTAGCCAATATTGCTGATAAAGTAACCCTAGAGAATACAAAGCTTTTCGTTGAACATGGTAGCGGTATCAACCTTTATGGAACAGGCATAAACGGAGAAGTCAACCTTAAAAATTCAGAAGTTCATGCCGATATTTTATTAAAAAATATCAAGAACGAAAGTGCCTCCACAAACACCATTGCATTAGTTGCAGACCACTCTTCTTTAGAAGGTCGGGTAAGAACTTCTGAAGATAATAGAACAGTTTTTGATCTAAAAGAGAGGACGAAATGGCTTTTAAAGGCGAATAAAAATGTCACAAATAATGATAATATTTTAAATGACTATAGACAGTTTGGTGTTGATGAAAAATCATACTCTAATCTTTCTGAATTGCACCTTACAAACAGTGTCATTATGTTTGACAAGCCAGTGGAGGGACATTATCAAACTCTGTTTATAGGACCTAATCTTTCGCAAGAAGACGAAACAACTCACACAGCAGCGGTTTATAGTACAGCGGGTCTTGCAGAGATTTATGTAAACACTCAATGGGATAAACATTCTCCTATCACGGAACAACAAACTGATCGCGTTGTGATTAATGGCGATGTCTCAGGGAGTACTGTTGTTCACATCAATCTCCAAACCGATAGCTCTGCTATTTGGGAAGAACGCATGGCGTCACTTCCTTTAGGGACACATGGGATTTCAATCATTCAAGTTTCCGGACAAGCAAATGAAAATTCCTTCACGTTAGCAGGAAACTATACGACAATAGGTGAACAACCTTATAAATATGTACTCACAGGCTATAAACCAGGAACATCTCATGAGAGCCAAAATCTTTTTGGCAAAAATAATCATGATTTTTGGGATTTCCGCTTACAGAATGCCTACATTGATAAAGACAAAAAAGTTCGAGCCCTTTTACCACAGGTAGCAAACTATTTAACCATATCTAATACTTTATTTTCTGCTGGATTTACTGATGTAAACAATCAAAACACGTTGTTAGACAATATGCGCACAACAGTATTTGGGGCAAAAGACAATAAAAAGAATGGTATCTTTTTCTCTTCCTACGGCGAGAAGGTCACCCTATCTTCCAACCGCGATCCACTGCACTATGGTTATGGTGCTGATATAAACTATACTGCCTTACAATTAGGAGGCATATTAGCCGCCTTAGAAAGCAAAGACATAAGCGCATATTTTGGTCTTTTAGGAACGTACGGAAAGCTTGCCTTTACGCCAAAAGAGATGCAAGATTCTGAAAAGACAACGCTTGATAAATGGTCACTTACCGCTTATAGCGGCATCCAGCATAGCAATGGTATATATGTCAACGCTCTTCTTTCTTACGGAACCTTAAAAGGAAATATTACCACAGCTCTTGTTGGGAATGCCGCAAAATTAGATGGTACCGAGATGCTTAATATATCTGCAACCATTGGTCAGAAATTAGCAACCGATACAAAAGGGCTGGTCTTTGAACCACAAGCTCAATTCATTTATCAAAATCTCATATTTGATATTTTCTCAGATACCAATGGCTTAAAAGTAGACATGGGCAATCCACATCAATGGTTGATCCGTTTTGGTGGACGTTTAACAAAAACGATAATGGCTGTTGAAGAAAACAAGGCTGTTTCCTTCTATGGTAAAATGAATGTTATCAGAACTTTTGGCGATGGTAAAACAATAAAAATTGCTGATACCTTTCATGTTGATCCTACCGGCTCTTCAGTTGAGGGAGGCATGGGGGTGAATGCATATCTTTCTCAAAATATCGTACTAAACGCCGATATCAGCTATCGGCAAAAACTGCAAAAAGCCGGTGTATCTGGCACCAATTTTTCTGGCGGGATACGTTATCGTTTCTAAAGCAGAAGTTAATTTTAACTTAAATAAAAAGGCAGCACAAAGTGCTGCTTTTTTATTTAAATTTATACATTTTTTAATTCTCAAAAATCATTATCACATCAAAGAAGATTTTGACTTATAATATTTCTTTTGCGTATTGAATAAAAAACTGAATACCATAACAATCTCTCATCAAAATACCCCACGCATAAAATTTTTATGTCTTATATTATGACCACACCTCAAGCGATAATGTTTTTATAGCACAACAGAATA
This sequence comes from Bartonella sp. AC10YNML, assembly GCF_042196825.1. Taxonomy (NCBI): domain Bacteria; kingdom Pseudomonadati; phylum Pseudomonadota; class Alphaproteobacteria; order Hyphomicrobiales; family Bartonellaceae; genus Bartonella; species Bartonella sp. AC10YNML. Next base: position 14,359 of record NZ_JBHIRA010000010.1, read on the forward strand.
AGCATTCATGCGGATTTTAAAAAAGTCAGCACCTTCTTCGCTGTAGACGCTCCATTTATTTTAGATGATGTGCATTTAATATACCTGCTATAAAGACTAGTATCTGGTATAAATTCTTAAAGGCATGTTTTTCCTCTAAAATCTCAATGCTACAGCAGCTCCATTATAAGACAAGATATTGATTTATAAAGACAATTAATTGTTTTCCATGTTAAATGAGAATCCAGAATATCGTTAGATTCTTTCATTTTAGACCTGTTCCATGTTGAAGCAACAAAAACCATATTTCTTACAAGTGACAAGAGGGAAGAGCCATGGGGATAAAAAACTATTAAGAAAAGATTAAAAATGCCTCTAATGAACTATCTCAAGTGCCAAGGGCTGTAGCAACATTGGGATCAAACAAAAAATATGACAGTGTTGAAAAATATAACAATATCAACTTGCTCTTTTATTAAGCATAAAGATGGTCGCGCCCTATAGATTTTATATTATTTCCATGGGAACTTTCTTATTATACCATTCACAAGCACCGTTGCATCAAAGATGTCGTTGCACTGCCCCACAAACACCATCACGAAATAGACTTGAGAGCTTAGATATCTCTTTAAAACAAGGCCGTGAATTAGGAATAACAAATCCATTCTATTTTGAGTATTTTGTTGAGTATGAAAGCCATCCCCCCAGTAAAAAACACAATAAAAAAAGCGTGAAACAATGTGTAATCTTCATTATTTAACAGATAGTGCTTTAGATACTTTTGAAAGACATAAGCTAAATTAAAGGACAGTGGTACAAAGGGAAGCTGATTTCTACCCTCTTTATTCTTTCCCAATAAGATCACCTCCCCATTTCAAATATTACGCCAACAAAGGTATCGCACTATATTCACTCAAATCTGGATGCTCTCTCCAATCTGGTATACAAAAACTAAAAACAGCAGAAGAGAATATTAAACCGCTTTAATTTTTGTCTCAAACATATAGATTTAAGCAACTAACCGCTTCATATCACCACACTTCAAAGGACAATACTTCATGAAGCTTATAGGCAATATTCATCACATACTCTTCATCATTCATGCTTTTTGCTGACTTGGTGGTTATAGCAGAGTGAACGCACCCGATCCCATCACGAACTCGGCCGTGAAACGCTCCAGCGCTGATAATATTTTACCTTAAGGCAAGGGAGAGTAAGTCGCCGCCAGATCTGCTAAATGCATGCAGAAGACCAATGTATAAACCTTACATTACCACAGCCTCAAGGAAGCTGTTTTTAAGGCATCACAGGCTGGTCTAAATATTCTCTTGATCGCCTCTCCCCCTAAACTAAAAAATGAAGCTCCCTATTAACTCAGTCTGCAAACAATGCTCTGTAAATAATCCGCCTTCTCTGAGTTCTCTTCCGGCCAGCTTCTCACCGCATGCGGTTCACATCACGATACCTTTAAAAATACTGTTTTAAGAACAGCGTTTTACAGTACATCAGGATAATAATTTAAATACCAAAATGCGCTTAAAACAAGTCTACTCACTAAACGCACTATTTATCCAAATCAACTGCCCCACCTAATCATTGTCATTAGTTAGAACAGCCCGTATTAATCAGATTTGAATTTATTCCTCTATTTCTTTTGCACGTCCAGATAGTTGTATAGCTTTAGAAAGATCATTAACTGCATTTAAATGTGTTTGAAGTAATTCACTATTACGCTGTAATTTTTCTTGTAAATCAGACAACAAACTTTCAACCTCATGCTCAATATCTTGATTCATGTAGCGCTTCACATCACTCATGGATTTATTAAGATCACGCAAACCACGTATTTTACGCAAATTTATTTCTTCGTAATCTGGAACACCACTGCTCTCTAGCATATTGCTTTCATAATCAACAACTTGAGCTAATCCTTTAACAGCAGCAACAAATTTTGTCATCGCCCAATCACGATCAATAAGGTTGTTATCAAGAACTTTTGCTTTTGCCGCAAAACTATCATCACCATATTGCACTACAGACATTTTTACTTCCCCTTCAACACTATTGTTCAATCTTACTTTCAAATGAGGGAGATTAAACAGGTTCTCTTCAATGCTGATACACTCAACCAAGCTCGTAATCGAACATTGCTACAACAGCACGACAATCCTTCAAAGTGTATACCACTTCAACTTTTAACGCGTTCTCTCAAATATTTTTTCTTTGCTCCAAAACCATCATTGTGGCTATACTAATCCATCAAAACGCTATAAACTCAAACCTTACAGCAATATCGAAACTTCCATATTTGCTCTGTCTATTTCGCCTTGCCGATTTTATCTTTGCCGATTTTATCACGAGCTCATCTTCAATAGAAAATAACAATGCTAGAAAATAACAATGCTTTCACGAGAACTTCAGCCACAAAAATATCTGCCGACAAAAAACCGCAGTCTATCTTGCAGCATATAAAGACTTAAGCCCATCAAAAATTTCAGCATTTTACTGATAGAAGCACTTTACCCTCCATAACCTCATGGCTCTCTCTGCACTTAAACTTGTACACCTTCTGGCACCCCATAAGATGGCGCCCGACAAGATCAGTTTACACCCATTCAAAAGGACACCCCCCTCTCCCATACTCTTTCTGCACACATGCAGTATTTTGCATAAAACACAAAAAGAATGCTCTTTTGAACAGATCAGCCATACAGCAATATAAAAAAAGACACCTTAAAATAGCTAAACAGCCATCAATCTTCCTTTTTTAAATTATCATTCGCTTTTCTTTGCAATAAACGACTATATAAGATTTTTTGAACCTTTTCAAGAGTTTCTTAGCCAATCAGTTCGATACGTCTTCAATCGCATATTCACGCGCTTGTTTTAAAGAAATATCTCTTAAGTGCACCCAAGCCTATTTAGCACCGCGGCCCATGAATGCATGAATGGTACAATGATAAATCTTCCATGACATGTATAAAATCCATTGAGCACTTTCCATCTTTACGCTTAATAAAAGAAGCAAGCCAGCACCATCACATATTTTTCTAACCCCTTATGTTCTGATACCCTTGGCACTTGAAACGGTTCATAAAGCGTGGCCTTTCTTGTATAATTTCTCTGCGCATGGGCGCTCCCTGCTTGTAACTGCAAAAGACATGGTTTTGGTTAATTCACCACGAAACAGATTTGGAATGAAAAAAATTCCAGTATTCAGGGATCTAATTCAAGTTGAATAACGATAGATTATCATTATAAATCAAAACATTATACAATTAATAATGCTTAACGCTCCCCCCATTGATATTTTCAGAATTTTCACAGCATCTTCCTATAGATTATTTCATTCCATAACACATTTTTCTCTTAATATCGCGACTTTACATGCGCTACTGGTATAAAAACAGAGAAACAATCATTTTATAATCAAGGTACAATTTTTGTTACGATCTTTCTCTCGTTTAACCTTTTAAATGCGGCTCTTCTCTTTCATAATCATCACATTTCAAATCTATTCCATGTTGAATAAATTAAAATCACTTGCTTGCACATCACAAACAACGCCTTGATGTGTTGATAAAATACGCTGAAAGAAAAATGCCTCTTATGAACCTTAGCAAATGCCCAGAACTATAATAAACATTGGAAGCAAGCATACGATAATTGTGACTTGCTCTTTTATAAGTATAAAGATGATAGCATTCTATAAATTTTTATATTATTCAAATTTTATATTATTTCACGAGAGCTTTACTGTTATACTATTCACATTTACCGTTATGCCATTTACGAGTGTCATCGTAAAATGTCTGTCGTGTGCGTTGAGAGATGTTTCTTTAAAACAAGTACATAAATATGCAATACAAATATACGAATATACAACATAAGTATATTTCGTTTGGAGCGTTCTTTACTTTTGTGCAAAACATGCCCCATTAGAGCAGCATTAACCAATCTTGCTATGAGATAAACGATCAGAAAACATTTTTGTCTTCCGCCGCTCACCTTAAAGAACCAAGATCTTAACTCAATCGGCTCTGTACGCAGTCCGAATTTTTGTCAAACGCTCTTCTCTTGACTTTCCCCTCATCTGATTCACTTAAACGAAAAGCTCAACAAATAAACCTACGAATATTCATCGTACACTAAAAAATACTTAAACGTTCCAAGAAAACTTATATGTCTTATATTACCGTTATAAATGACAGTGCTTTATAGCATAACAGGATAAAAAAGTTTCCAGAAACACAAAACTTACAAAATCAATCAATAGTCCTTTTAAAACTTTCTTTTTTAGGATTCACAATACTCCAACTCCTTAAGCTTTTATAAAAAAAGGAACGATTTTAAGCTTGCCGAATATATTGTATCAGCAATATATTACAGATTGTAACATATTGTTATTCATAAAATCACCTCAAAAAGAACAGAAAGAGGTTTTTATGGCTGATCTCGTAAAAGCCGCTATGCTTTATTCAACCTTGATTATCACCATCAATGCTTTTGTTGTTATTTTAGTTCTCGTAATAGAAATATACTAAGCATACTCTCTTGGCTTATTGTAATCTGCGCAAATAAGCATCTTAATTTCACATAAGATCAAAGAAAAATTTTAATTCTACAGATAAACCACACACTCAATTTCAAACATCGCTTGCAACTATTTGAGGTGTAAACTCTGCTTTTTGTATGCATTTTTAACCATCATTGTCCATCTTTTCACGCTATCTTGAATCTCAACTTCATTCCCAGCTTAAAAAACGAAATTTTCTACCAGATCCAATCTGTAAATAATTTGTCTCCTTATTGAGTAAGTTCCTTTTGCTTCCCCCTTCAGGGCATCTCACAATCCTAAAGGATAATATTTCATGAAGCTTATGATAAATCCATTGAACACCATCTTTACCCTTATGAGAAAATAAACCAGCAGCATCAAACACTTTTCCAGCCCCAAATGTTGCAACAACCTTTAGCACTTGAGATCGTTTATAAGAGGCATTTTTACTTCTTTCTCCAACAGTTTTTATCTACACGGCTCTCCATGCTTGTACCATGCAAGAAGATGGTTTTAATTAATTCAACCGAGAACAGATTTGGAATAAGAGAAGCTTACGTTATTCGAGATCCTTATTTAACATAATAATAATTAAGTTATTTTTATAAATCAAAGTGTTATTTATAAAAACATTTATCACACACTCAAGAACAAAAAACACCTCATACGTAAAGTTTTATATGAGCTCCACTGCTCAACATGATAATATAACGACACAATTAAGATAAAAAAATAATAAGGAAAGACCTTGCAAACTCAGAAAAGAGAGGAGAAAAATGAAAAGATGTGGAGAGCGCTCAATTCCTCACACATCCGGCAAAACCGTCCTAGCAAAACAGCCTCACAACTTAACTAATGTTATAATATTCTCAAATCAAAAGCAATTTTTTTAAAATAGTTTGAGAAAAACATTTGAGTATGAAACGATAATAATTCCATTCAGAATGTTTTTCTCTTTATTAAAACAGAGAAAAGTAATTTCCAAACAAATGTTTCCTCCGAATTTTTCCGAAATTAGCCGCAACGCTTAAAGACGATCTTAGTGTTATGAAACATTTATTTGTGATAAACGCAAAAAAACACCCCAAAGATAAATTTAATCTCATATTTTAAATACATGTAACCAAAACATTAAAAAATTAGCAGTAACACGTAACAACTCATTGGGAGGCAATACTATCTACAATTGAAAGCACTTTTGGGCTTAACAATGACAGTATAGCATCCGTTTATACAAAGAGTACTAAGCGTAAAAGACTAATTCTTGAAGCCATAAAAAGACTCTCTAAAAGTTAGAGATAGCCTAAAAACGCAATAGAATCAATAACTAAACAATTCTTTATTTATTGAACTGTATGTTTTTAATTAATGCCAAACATAAGTTCCATATATGCTTGTCTGGCATGTTGGCAATTTTTAGATTTCTCCATAGAAGATTGATCCAGCTTTTCACATTTTTTTGCCCACTCTTCGAGTAATGTTTTATCTTTCTTAAATTCCGCTACGCTGTAGTTTTTTTCACAACCAGCAACGACAAGTCCAGTACAAACCAGCAATGCTGTAATAATAACTTTATTCATAAATAAATTCCCCTTTTTTCAAATTTACAAAGTTTAGGACACAATTTAGGGCCTTAAAAAAAGTTCTATATATGCTTGTCGAAGGTTTTTACAATTTTGAGAGGATTTGAGCGGTGAATCATCCTTCTCACATTTCTTTGCCCATTCCTCGTATAATTTTTCATTTGTTTTAAATTCTTTTACACTATAAGTTTTTTCACAACCAGTAACAGAAAGTCCAGTACAAAGGAGCAATGCTGTAATAATGACTTTATTCATGATTTAATTCCCTTCTTTTTTATCTTCAGTTTTTTCTTGGTCGTCCTTTCCAGAGCCGAAAATTCCCTATTTTTTACGAGTTTCTAATTCAGCTTGTTCTGCGTTTTTACAATTTTTTGAATCAAAACTTCCTGCAATAAAACATTTCTCTAACCACTGATTGAGTAATTTGGGATCTTTCTTAAACTCTGCTACGCTATAAGTTTTTTCACAACCAGCAACGACAAATCCCACGCAAAGCAGTAGCGCTGTTATAATGATCTTGTTCATGATTTAACCCCTCTCTTTGTTTTATATTTTATTAACAATATCTTTGGGTTCACATCCCCTCCTATATTGTGACCTTGCGTCTAACTTTCCTTTGCAAATACGTACACTTCCAACGCAAACATATTAAATCATGAAAACTGCTTTCATTTATCAGACTTGCATTTGTAACATTATCTGCACGGCTGCTCTTTGTATTTGAAGTGTTAAAACTTCAGCAAAAATTCTGATATCTTGACATTCTCAAAAAGCTTTTTAATCATTTCTTTTCCTTCAAGAACCTCTTGGTAACGAGAAACAGTACGAATATCTTACCCAAAATTCGTTATGCCTATACCCATTGCAAATTCCCTGCAAACGAAAGAATACACCTTTTAATCAACTAATTGCGCTCTTATCATTTCTAAACCACCGGAAAAGAAAGCTTTAAGTCCCCCCCTGCACTTTTTAAAAGCCAATAGAAATGCTAAAAAAGCAATCTTATACATTTCCAATTGAAGAAAAAAGCCTATTGCCTTGTATATCATTACGAATGGCATTAACTATTTAAGACTATAAAATCATATAAATGTAAGAAATATTGTCTATAGTATACTCAATGACTTCTTTTGTTTATTAGGAAAAATTATAGCGCGTCAATATCAGTAAATTTTACTTATTTTTATTCCCCCCCCTTTATAAACATGAATATAATTTAATAAAATGGATTGCTGCATAACAGAAAAAAATAATCAACGCTACTCTTAATTACATTATTACATTATTTACCCATGTATTAAGTAAAATAAACAAAAATAACCTGATGTTTAAAATCATTATCAAGATAATTTTTATGGAAGAATAAACTTATCTATTCATCTAGAGATATAAGATAACAAGTAGTATGATGATTATCACATTTATAGGGAAAAGTTTGAAATGGAGAATTTTTCGCAAACACATAGCTCTTTCATAAGATGATACAGAACCTTATGAAAAACAACTTAAATGAAGCAACCATCGTGAAAAAGGAAGAGCGCTTTTATTATTAACTTCGTATAAAAACAATCGATATCATCTCTAGAAAAAGCACTCAAACCAACGAAATTATCGTATCATTTTTTACACTTTTCCGTATTTTTGTGAAAGCAATTCGCGGACCTCATCAGCTATTTTAGTTCCACGACTTGCACAACTGACCTTAATCAACCGATGCAAACTTTCTGGTATATCAATCGTAAGGCGCTTCATCCCTCCATTCATGCTCCCTTTGTGGCGTCCTACCCATGCATCCGCTGTTAAAGGAATTGATTTATTCGTTGGTTTTGTGCCGATTTTAATTTTTTTATTCATCGCGCTAACTCCTTGATTTCCGCTGCAACCGCTTCAATCTCTGCTGCTGCTGGTCCTTGCTCATCAACTTCATAAACCGCCTTCCCCTGTGCTGCTGCTTCTGCAAAAATCACGCGCTGCGCAACGCTAGAAGAAAGAACATGCACGTGGTATATGCCAAGAGCTTCGTTCACATCACGCCCTATCGCTGTATTGACGATTTTACGATTAATGACAAAAGCAGATTTAAGATTTTCTTTATAAACACGTGCTTCATCAATCAGCTTTACAATTCCATCCGCTGCCCAAATATCATAGGGACTAGGCAAAACAGGGATAAGCACCAAATCCGAAGCCATAAGAGCACTACGAGCAAGATCAGTTACACGCGGAGGGCCATCGATAATAATATGATCATAACCATGCCCAATCTGTGTAATCTCTTTGTGAACCGTTGCACGCGGTAAACCAATAACCGAAAACAAAGGTGCATCTTCACGTGCAGCAGCCCAATCCAATGCGCTTCCCTGTGGATCAACATCAATAAGCAATACACGTGCACCAGTACGTGCAAAACTGGCGGCAAGATTAACACTCAACGTCGTTTTTCCGACACCTCCCTTTTGATTCAAAAGTCCAATGATCATCCATTACGCCTTTCAGTATTATCGTTTTTACGATAATACTGAAAATAACAAAAGAAGCAAGCATTCAACACATGAAAAACAACTACTTCTCCCATTTTTAGGATAAAAACGACACCACCCAATTTTATCTTTATAATATTCTTTTAACTTTTAGCATTGAGCGAAATATTATAAAAATAATATTCTTGAGGATAAGAAAAATTTAAACACGAAACACGCTCTTCTTCCCCACCCTAAAACAAAGATTTTTAAATCCATGTCGATCTGTAAACAATGCTCTGTAAATGATCCAGCTTCTTATTTTGCGCCGGCCTTTTGGGCTTCTCCTTTCATGCAATCCACTTAATGCAACTCTACAAACAAGCTCCACTCTGAATATACAACAAACTATAAGGAGAATTCATTGTTTCGCACGTTGAATGAGAGAGCCGAAATCAGGAAGATTCTCTCATTTCATACCTCTTATATTAAATTAATCAAAATCATATCTCTTGTACGTACAAGCAGGGCTGGCGTGTGAGTAAAACTGTACAAGAAAGGATTTAAAATGCTTCTTATGCAGAATCTCAAGTACCAAGAACTATTACAATATTGGGGGTTGGCAAATATAACAATGGTACCGACTTCCTTCTTCATAAGCGTAAAGAGAGTGGTGATCCGTGAATTTTATACTCTTTGACGCTCGACAGAGTAAAATGGGCTTAAGAGAAATAAGGATACCTCTAGCAAGCGTGTAAACAAACAACACAATGAAATGTCTATGCTGAGTAAACACTATAGATTATCCATAAAGACCAAACATCCGTCTTTTATAAGATCGCATAACGAACATGTTGCGGAATGAGATATTTTGCATCTTAAAGCTCGTTTTTCCCAAATAGATCTTCTCGACAAAAAGAATATTTTTGTTAAGATGCCACTGAAAAACTTACCTTCATTATCTTCTTTCTATATAACAGACCAGAGGGTATCGTGAAGATCGTGCAATTGGGAATAAACAAAAATGAATTTACAACAAATTGAACCTGATATTTTTATCAGTGCACAAATTAGCATAGAAAATATCAAAGCATTGGCACAAGCTGGTTTTAAAACAATTATCTGTAACCGCCCCGATCACGAAGAGCTCCATCAACCTGACTTTTCTAGCATTAAAACGGTCGCAAATGAATATGGCATAAAAGCCTATCACATTCCCATTTCTCCTCCAACTATAGAAAAATCAGCTGTTGAAGCCATGCAAACAATTTTAAAAACAGCCTCTCTGCCTCTTCTTGCCTATTGTCATCACGGATCACGCTCGCTGCATCTTTATCGTTTAGCGCATCTTTAAACAGAGGGTATGCACACTTCCTCCTCGCCTTAAAAGACAAAAATTCTTAAATACACATCGATTTTTAACAAACAATCTGTCAATAATCTTTGTCTTGCGCCTTTCCCTTGGCTTGCCTCTTCATAAAACTCTACAAGCAAGCTTTGCTCCTTAATATACAACAAGCATGCACACCCGAAGCCATAAAAATGCATATGATGATCAAATAAAATTATTTTCACCTCACTTTTTATCACTGCTCCACCTTCTTTTTCTCTTCCTTTACCAATACGAGCTCATTCGTACGCCACAGACACCTAAAACGACAGTAAAACCACTAAGAAAAACCCATATTCCGAATAAAAGGCATGCAGAGTATTTTATAAAAAAACCGTAAGCCATAATCTATGATTAACTACAACATATTGATTTATAACAATTAATTATTTTGCACATTGAGTAAAAAATCCTAATACCGTAAGATTCTCTCAAGTCTATTTATAGTGAATCAATCAAAAGCGTGTTTCTTACATGTCACAAGCAGGAAGTGTTCATGTGAAATAAAACGAGTTAAGAACAAACTCTCATAAACGCTCTCAAATAGCCAAGGCTGTACAAAACTGAAAGCTTGTCAATATAACTGATGGTGTCGGATTCTCTTTTATTAGGCATAAAGAATGATAGCGCTCAACGAAACTTGCATGATACCATTCATGAGAGCCATCATGAAAATGAATATGAGAAGCGTTGAGAGATATTTCTTTAAAAGAAGCGCATAAATTAGTAAAACAAGGACATTCCAGCATTTTATTTTACCTGTGGGATCTGATATCCTATTCAAAGAACAACAAAAGCCTGAAGCTGTTATTTTCATGATTTAAGAGATATTGCTCTGGACACTTTTGAAAGTAGCAAAGCCAAATTTAAAAAAGACAGTCATCTGGACTGATTTTCCCTTGATAACTTCATATTTTTTTCCAATAAGGCTGTAAACCGATTTCAGAGATTACGCAAATGGATAATGCAATAGGGCTCTCCTCATCTAGCATACAAAAGCTGTAACAGTAGAAAGAGCATTAAAGCGCCTTAATTTTTATCTCAAACATATTGCTGCATTGGGGATCGCTAAAGAAAAAGTTTTATGAGAAAAATAATACGATAAAGTCATGAATAGACCGAACATAGACTGGAAAGATGTTCTAACTTTTATCCAATACTTCTACCAAAAAACAACAAAACATTATTGGCTTTGTGTTTTCATATCCTTACAAGACTGTCTTTCCTTTGCATTATAGGCCTTACCTTTGTGAAGGACAAAGGAAATATATGGATAGTTCTTAGCTTGAGAATCTAAAAGATTGACATATTACGACAACAAAATTGTACCTTTATCCATCAAAAGCATTAGAAATTTTGAAACAAATATACCTGCTTTCTCGCAATGATTTCTTTTATCTGCAATCAATCGCAGTCTCCTTAATATGTATTCCCCATCACAACATATGAGAGAAACGAGACTTAAAGCCTTTCTCATCGGCTTCATTCTCATTGACGCGATTGGTTAACACGAAAGCCGCTGCTCACCACTGATCTACTTTACGAGACTCGACAAACAAACCTTTTTTAAAAATATTCATCACATAATACAAAATATCACACGTGTAAGGTCACACGAACCAACTCTCATCATAAACGATGATAAGACATAAATGACATAATAAAACAAATTAGAAAAAAGAAACTTTTAAAATAAAAAAGTCATCAATTAAATTTTATCAAACTATAAGCTTAAAATAGCAAGAAATTTTAAAAACAGCCTTTCTCCCTTTTCTCGTCTATTATTGCTAAATAGGCTGAATGCTTATTATTTACTGCATCTTTTATGATGCAGTTTTAACGGATCAGAAAGAAACAAGTAGTAAAATTTTGAATGACAACAAAAACCATAAAGTTAACTTTGAAAAAAATGATGCCAAAATCAGATCTTCAGATATTCGATTCTCCCTCTCAACAACGGAAAAAACATATATTCCACGACGTTTTGGAATATATCTTTGTGATTATAATCACTTTAAGTGCTATTTTTACAGCTCTTCTCTCTTTTTCAGATAAATTTAGAACATATTTTTAAAAGTAAGCAGTCTGTCCAACGTTGATAATGGTTGTACTGTTTTTAAAATTTCTTTTGCTTTCTTTTCATCACGATGCATTTGGGCAATCAAAGGTTCAAGTCCATCAAACTTTTCTTGTCCTCGCAAAAACTGGAAAAAAGAAACGGTACAGTTTTCCCCATAAAGGTCGTCGTTAAAGTCAAACAAATAGGTTTCCAAAAGGGGCGCCCCATCCTTAACAACCGTTGGACGACAACCAAAGCTTGCAACACCATCATACAAAACACCGTTCGCACGACGCAAACGTACCGCATAAACACCATGTGCCAAACGAACTTGGGGAGGCAACATTTGATTAGCGGTAGGAAATCCCAAAAGACGTCCAAGTTTTTCACCTTGAATAATATTGGAGCGTATCCGATAGTGATACCCTAACAAATGGGCTGCTTTGTCCACTTCCCCTTGTGAGAGAAGTTGCCGAATAAAACTCGAGGAAATAATCAAAGATTGTGATTCTTGAGGACGAGCAACGCAAGGAACTTGCACAACCTCAAATCCATATTTCTCTCCCCTTTTGCAAAGAAGATGTACATTTCCACTTTTCTGATGACCAAATTGAAAATTTTCGCCTGTCACCACAACTGAAACATCAAAAACTTCCTTTAAAAAAGACTTAATAAATTCGTCCGCTGAAAGAGCGGCAAACTGTGCATCAAAGGGCTGTTCAATCACACCATTAAAGCCAAGGGTTTTAAAAATTTCAGCTTTTTCAGCTGCCTCTGTCAAACGATAGACAGGAGTTGAATGTTGAAAAAAACTTCTTGGATGTGGTTCAAAGGTTAAAACAACGGCTGGTTTCTTTTTTATCCGCGCAAAGTCAAGTGCTTTTTGCAACACCACCTGATGCCCACAATGAACACCATCAAAATTTCCAAGTGCCAACACTGCTCCCCGCCAAGCCGAGGGAAACATATGAATTCCCTGAAGACGCAAAAAATTAGTCATTACTGAAGTGCCCACATGATTGCTTGTGGTTTATAACCATGATGTTCAAGAAAAGAATGCAAAGCTTGCTTATCAACCACACCATTTTGCGTATAATCATAATGATGAATCCCCCCCATAATATAAAGGGCATCAAGACCAAAGTGAGCCGCTCCCTTAATATCCGTTAAAAGACCATCACCAATAGCTAAAACTTGACTTTTTTCTACTGTTCCCCGTATTTTTTGAAGTTTTTCAAAGGCACATTCATAAATAGGCTCGTGAGGTTTTCCAGCAATGCGCACTTCCCCTCCTAATTGTTGGTAAAGACGAGCCAATGCACCAGCGCACCAAAATTCTTTATTTCCATAATGGACAATCACATCTGGGTTCGCACAAATAAAAGGTAAATTCCGCGCCCGCATACGAAGAAACATCTCCTCATAAGCAGAGGGTTCTTCGTCAAAATCTTCAAGAAAACCGCTACAGACGACAACAGAAGCCTCCCATTCTTCAACAAATTCACACTCTAACCCTTCAAACAGCACCAAATCACGTTGTGAACCAATGAAAAAAACTTTACGTGGAGCATTCTGAATGAGATCGCGCGTTACATCCCCTGAGGTGATAATGGCATCATAATAGTCGCTATGAACATTCATACTTTGTAATTGAGCAGCAACATCTTCCCGTAGCCGAGGGGAGTTGGTTAATAAAATGACAGTTTTTCCCATTTGTCGGATTTTATACAACGCCTTCAACGCTGGTTCAAATGCATGTACACCATTATGCACAACACCCCACACATCACAAAAAACAGCATCATAATGCGCTATAATAGTCTCAATATGGGTAAGTTCATTCATGGTGCACCTATCTCTATTTGTCATTTAAAGCTGTCTTTTACTTCAAAACTACTTACCGAAAGATAATACTTGTGTCATCTGCTTTCTCAAACCATATCCCAACTTTTTATCGTCTATAGAGATCATAAGAAATGATAAAATAACTAAGTTATCATTAAGTTGTGCAAAATTCTAAAATGCTTGATAGCAAAAGCTTATCATTCCCCAATGCTCATTTTTCTCATAAAAATTTTAATTCTAACAACAACGACGTTGATAGAGTTTTTTATCTAAAATACTCAAATTCTTCACTGAGAAAATAAACGTATCCCCCTCTTAAAAACATGCATCATGAGAAAGCCCAATATATTTTCTCATTTCAAATTTGTTTATATTGAATCAATCAAAACCTATTCGCTTACACATTATAAGCAGAGAGCGTACAGATAAAAACATGTGAAGAGAGAAAAACTCTTATGCTCCCTTTCAAAGGCAAAAACTGTCGTAATATTTTGAACTGGCAGAGAGTATGTGCCGTCCGAGCATCTTTTTTTCAGTAAAGATAGGAATATAGCTTTTATCCCATTCATAGAAGCTTTTACACTATATATTTTACGAAGCACCATTGTAAAATAGGCGCTAACATTGAGAAATATCTTCTAAAACAAACATGTGAATATACAACAATCAGATCTATAATGTTTTGAGTTTATTTTGCATGAGGGCTCTTTACTCATAAAAGCTTTCCCCTATCATCATGATATCTCAGACGTATCAAAACAAGCCATTTTGGTTATTGGTTAAGAGCAACACCGTAAGCGGTGCCTTGAGCTTAAAAACCAAGGTTTACCTTCGTAAAATGCATATCTGATGTCATGCGTTTAGTAAGAAAACTTTAAAAGTTTGAAAGGCAAAAAACCTCCTATTTAAAAAAATTTATCCGTCTCAAGAAAAACTATTTTTATTGCCAATCTCCTAAAATTACTTTATGAGTCAGAAAGTGTCTTGGTCGCATACGCAACGACTAATAGGGATTAAAAGCCTGAAAACTCAAACATGAATTGACCCCGCTTTTCGGGTATCCCGGAATTCTGGGAGATTTTGCTATGTCCAAGTGTGTCGACGCACTAAAAGCAAAATGCTGATTTAAGTTCAGTACTTTTAACTCCCGGAATACTCATGCGAGGGCGCTCGCAATCGGTGGGGGAAAAATGCAAGCTCCAAATCTTAATATTGATCTTTTTGTGGGCAAAAAGATTCGCTTTAGGCGAAAAATGCTAAAAATGTATCAAAAAACATTAGGGCATCATTTAGGTATCACTTTCCAACAAATCCAGAAATATGAAAAAAGCTTAAATCGCGTGAACGCAGGACGTTTAAAGGAAATTTCCGATATTTTTAATGTTCCACTTGCCTTTTTTTACACTGATATCATCAAAAAAGACAATACCCCATACCATTATGATGAAATCGCCTCGAACAAAGAAGAATATTTGCTTTTAAAAAGTTTTAGAGTCCTCACATCTGTCAAGCAGAAAGCGATTTTAAACTTAATTTGTGATCAAAATTAAAACGCTTTAAAAGCATAGCTATAGGGTACTACACGCCCTATTCTTGGCTTTCTCCCCACACCTCAAGGGACGCTCCCTCCTCAAACCGGTTGATAAACAATCCGCCTTCTCAAAAATAACTCCTTCTCAGCTTTCAATTTCATAGGATTCCTTTCACAAAATTATATAAAAAAGCCCTCCCTTGAATATTCATCACACTCTCTTATCAAAACAGCCTATGCATAAATTTTTGTGTCTTATATCACCATACCGCAAACAATAGTGTTTTACAGCACAATAGGACAAGCATTCATACGTATAAAGGGTAGCGCCCTCTTCGCTGTGGACACTCCATTAATTTTAAACGATGTGCATTTAATATACTTTCGTAAGATGCCTGCTTATAAAGGCATAAAGGTGAAAACCATTTACCATCTTTCCCATCTCCTTTTAATTCAGCTTTACGGCTTTCAAAAATACCCAAAGCAATATCTTTTAAATAATGCAGATTGCTTATTGCCTCACGCTTTTGTTTATCGCGTTCTTTAATGGGGTAACAACCCTCACGTAAAATAGAACGCCACCCAATTTCCAATTCATAGACTTGTTTAAAAAAACATCTCTTAAAGTACCCAAGCCCACTTCGCGACAATGCCCATGAATGGTATAACGGTAAATTCATTGAGCAGCCCCATCTTTACGCTTGTGGGGAAGCAACCCGGCACCATCACAAACTTTGCCAGCTCCCAATGTTGCAACAGCTCTTGGCACTTAAGACGATTCATAAGAACTATTTTTAGTCCTTTCTTATACAAATTCTATCCACATACTCACCCCGCTTGTGATATGCAAGAAAGTGATTTTGATTGCTTCAACATAAACAGGTTTGAAATGAGAGAATCTTACGATATTCGGGACTCTCACTCAACATACAAACAGTAAATTATCATTATAAATGAATTTATTGTATAAAGACTTGGTATCATTATACATTCCTAAAAGCATTTTCTTTCCTCTAAAGTCTCAATGCGATACCAATGCCATCATAAGACAACGCGATCCTATACTCTCGTGAGAATAATCCTCAATTTTACAAAGTTGAAACAAACAACATAATGACCAATACAATTTGAGGCAATTATCTAAAAAATGATAACGATTACTACCTATAAAAATTAAAGAGGCAATTATTCTTTGAATAGTAACTTCTTTATTGAGACATTAATATATCAAAATTTATTGTAGAGTGTATATTTCTATTAAAAGCCGTGTTCACGACCTGTAGAATCAAGCTTTGGCGAGAAAAATAGTTCATTATCTGCTTGGAGAACATTTTGACAATTTTTAGATTCCTGAACAGCTAGTCCTGAAAGAAAACATTTCTTTCCCCATTCTTCTCTTAATTTTGCATCTTTCTTAAAATCTTCCACACTATAAGTTTTTTCACATCCCACAACGAATAATAGAGCCATGCATAATAAAATAATTTTTTTCATTTTACCCCTCTTTAAAGAGCTTATTTGTTAACATCATCCCCTAAATGGATTTTTAATTTTCACACTATATGAGAATACAGCCTTACTATTACTTGCTTGCTTTCACAGCAAATACTCTGAGTAAAATAACGCAAGAAGAGCTCACGACAACCATTGTATGAATTTGTCATAAATACTATGAGAAGGAAAAAGCCAAAACTGACCACAAATGATAAAATCAGAAAGCGGACTAAAGCTTTTGTCCAACTAATTTCAAATATAGAGACTGTGATAAAAATTATCCCTATCCAGTAGGATAATCTATGAACATTATAATGGTTAGTATTGCGATCAATGAACTATGAGGCCATAATAAAAAAGTACGAGCCCCTTCTTTTACCTATTTATATTTTGGTCATTGTTCCCCATCGAAGGCCTAAATAGAAACGTTTTGTGATATATAGAAAACAATCAG
The DNA here is from genome assembly GCF_042196825.1 of Bartonella sp. AC10YNML. Taxonomy (NCBI): domain Bacteria; kingdom Pseudomonadati; phylum Pseudomonadota; class Alphaproteobacteria; order Hyphomicrobiales; family Bartonellaceae; genus Bartonella; species Bartonella sp. AC10YNML. The sequence continues at coordinate 31,711 of NZ_JBHIRA010000010.1, forward strand.
CAATGCAAATCATTTTTACGAAGATTTCTTCGTCTAGAGTCTATTTGAAATCCATCCATCATTTGGAAGTCTGAATTTAAAAGCAGATAATTATGAAAGCTTTTCAAGGAATGCAACAGATTGATCACTTTTAAAGAAGTAAAAAACGTGATCCAATCCTGAAGACAAAATTCTGATGAAAAAACTTTTTCTATGAATTCTTTTAAGGCATTGTGAAAGATTTTATCCATTATATCAAACGTTACACCATTTGGAGATCTGTTTATTTTTTACTTTCATCAACACCGCTCTAGAAATTCGCTTCTTGAGCGTTTTTTATCGCCTCACTTTCTCCTTCAAACACAAATACTCAAAAATGCTTTGCCACCAACAATGACATTTTCCTGCTTTTATAAAACACATCAATAAGAGAAGCTATTTTAAGAGCAAATCTCTCTTCAACATGAATGTATCATCCATTTACTTCAAAAACGAAAATAATCTCACCGTTTATTCAAACTTGCTCTACGATTTGGTACAATTTTATTGATAAAGTTTTCTCTATAAAAATTTAAGTAAATATGTTCGTTAAAACCAATCATGGACTAGCAAAGGGGTTATAGGATCCATTATCTTGCCGCCATTTTAAAGGTTCAGTGAAATCACTCGACCAAAGACCAATCTTGTTGCCACGTGCTTTTTCTTCCGCATGATGATACTGGACTGGAATAGGATTTTTCCCCTCTTTTGAGAGTACCAACATACCTTCTGTAAGACCTGCCTCAGCTAAATCAACCCCTTGAACAAAACATTGCGCATAATAAACACCATTGTGCATCAAAGCCTGTTTACAGGATAAATCCTGCCCAAGTGTTTTGGTGACAAGCCAAGCCATTGTAACCACACCACAGGGCCATTCTTGATCATTTAATCTTGCTTTTTGACGGGGTGCACATGTGTCCACACCATAAAGATGAATATCACGGGAGATATGTGAGCGCCAAGATTGTGCAGCAGGCGTCAGTAATTTAAATGTAACCCCACTTGTAACAGAAGCCTTACCATGAAAAACAACAGCATTATTTGCAACATCATTTAATGAAACACTCTTCTGCAAATCGAGAGCTGGTTCATTTTTTTCTAATTGCTGTTTAGCGATAGGTCTACCCAACTTTTTTTCTTCTCGATAAAGATCGACAATATCTTGGATATCTTGCGTCTCAAATGTTTTAAGAATGCTGAAATCCATTTTATCTTTATATTGGCTTAATCCCCACACTGTGGCCCCCATAATGTAAATAATAACAATCAATTTAAATAGCATCTCTTAACACGCTCGCTCAAAAAATTCGTTTTTTTCCTATCATGTCAGATTATTGATCAGAAATCCCCTTGTTTTTTAAAGAAAAAATCCAAATATAAGTGTTGCAGATTAACTACATTTTGTAAAGAATGATATTCTTTCTTTCATTATTTTAATATTGTTATTTTTACCAATATACACAACTTAAAATTGCCATTTTCATATAACACAATCTCAATTTGAAAAGACTTCTGTCTCTTTTACGAAGAAGAGCTTGAGAGTGAACAGATCCACGATCAAGGCTTTTAAAACAAACAAACGAGAAGAATTAAACTGTCATCAAATGACAACACTCTCCAGTTTGTTAGAGGCGATGGAATGTCGATATATGAACAAATATTATTTGTTAAAGAGAGGTAAAATGACAGATAATAGATTCCAAAACATCATTTTTATCGTGACGATGCTGCTTTTTACGGCAGTTTTTGTATCAGATCCTTCTTATGCTGCTTCTACTGCTAGTGGAGGTGGTTTCGGGAAGCTTGATGGTGTTTTAGGCAACATTGTCACAATGATGACGGGTCCAACGGCAAAGCTTATTGCTATTATATGTGTTGCTGCTGTGGGGATTGGCTGGATGTACGGCTTTATTGATTTACGCAAAGCAGCTTACTGTGTTCTGGGGATTGCTATTGTTTTTGGTGCCCCCACTCTCGTCGGCAAATTAGCGGGCACAACATAAATGAACGAAGATACTCTTTTCCTTGCCTGTACGCGCCCGGCCATGTTTGCTGGTGTTACAATGGAAGCGATGGCGCTCAATGTTATGGCGACATCCATTCTTTTCATTTTGACCAGTGATTTTACCATGTTTGGTCTTGGGATTGGGATGCACTTTATTTTGCGAGAAGTGACAAAGTACGATCACAACCAATTTCGCGTATTATTTGCATGGCTCAATACCCGAGGAAAACAAAAAAACCTCAACCGATGGGGAGGAGGTTCAACCTCCCCTTTACGCCTTATCCGCACTTATAAGGAACTAAGCTGAAGGAACGAAACTGGTGAAACAGATGTCAATCATGAAACGGGAAACTTTGCCTGAAGAATATATTCCCTATATACGCTACATCAACCAACATATCGTTGCTTTAAATTCACGCTGTTTAATGGTTGTGATGGCTGTTGAGGGTATAAATTTTGACACTGCGGATATTGATCAATTAAATTCTTTACACAACCAATTAAACACCCTTTTAAAAAATATCGCAGACGAACGGCTTGCTTTATATTCTCACATCATCCGCCGCCGTGAAACGATATACCCAGAAGGTCATTTTCTTTCATCTTTTGCAACAATATTAGATGAAAAATATAAAAAGAAGATGGTTTCGCAAGAACTGTATAGAAATGATCTATTTATTTCACTGCTTTGGAATCCGGCCGCGGATAAAACAGAAAAGCTGGTTTCATTTTTTCAGCGCTTGAGCAAAGCGAAGAAAACACAATCTGAACCCGATGAGGAAGCTATTCGTAAACTCGAAGAGTTAAGTCAAGATCTTATGCAAGGTTTGGAAGAGTATGAAGTCCGTTTACTATCCATCTATGAACATGAAGGACTTTTATTTGCTGAACAAAGTGAATTTCTCCACCAGCTAGTGGGGGGAAGACGTGAGCGTATTCCTCTTACATTTGGAACTATTGCTTCAACAATTTACTCGGATCGTGTTATTTTTGGGAAAGAAATTATCGAAATTCGCCATGAAAGCAATGAACGCTTTGTGGGCATGTTTGGATGGAAAGAGTATCCTTCTAAAACACGCCCAGGTATGACTGATGGTCTGCTTACGGTGCCATTTGAATTCATCTTAACACAATCCTTTGTCTTTAAAAGTAAGGCAGCCGCCAGTGCGATTATGAGCCGCAAGCAAAATCAAATGATCAATGCAGCTGACCGTGCTAGCTCACAAATTGATGCATTGGATGAAGCGCTGGATGATTTAGAATCAAACCGTTTTGTTTTGGGAGAACACCACATTTCTTTAGCTGTTTTTGCTGATCATCCCAAAATATTGTCTGAAAACTTATCAAAAGCACGTTCCCATTTAACCAATGGGGGAGCCGTGATTGCCAGAGAAGATTTAGGATTGGAAGCAGCATGGTGGGCACAACTTCCTGGAAACTTTAGCTATCGTGCGCGTTCAGGCGCCATTACTAGCAGAAACTTTGCTGCTTTATCGCCCTTCCATTCTTTCCCTGTTGGCAAACTGAACGATAATGTTTGGGGAGCTGCTGTCGCATTGCTAAAAACACAGGCCGGTTCACCTTACTATTTTAATTTTCATTATGGCGATCTTGGAAACACATTTGTTTGTGGTCCATCGGGCTCTGGTAAAACAGTGATTGTTAATTTTCTTCTTGCACAATTACAAAAACACAATCCAACTATGGTTTTTTTTGATAAAGATCAAGGAGCAGAGATTTTTGTACGGGCTGGAGGAGGGAAATATAAACCTTTAAAGAATGGGCAGCCCACGGGTATTGCTCCCTTAAAGGGCATGGAATACACCGAAAAAAATAAAATCTTTCTTCGTAATTGGATCTTAAAGCTGGTGACCGCTGAAGGGCAAATCGTAACAGAAGAAGAGCGACAAGATATCGCCAAAGCCATTGATTCCTTGGAAAACTTACCCCCAACCCAGCGCTCTCTTGGTGCCCTTCAACTGTTTTTTGACAACACATCCAAAGAAGGGATTGCCATACGGCTGCAACGCTGGATTAGAGGCAATGATTTAGGATGGGTTTTTGATAATGATCAAGATGATCTCAATTTAAATGCGCAGTTCATTGGATATGACATGACCGATTTCTTAGATAATGAAGAAATTCGGCGCCCCTTAATGATGTATCTCTTTCACCGCATTCTTGATTTGATTGATGGGCGACGTATCATTATCGTCATTGATGAATTCTGGAAAGCTTTAGAAGATGATTCATTTAAAGCTTTTGCGCAAGATCGGCTAAAAACAATTCGTAAACAAAATGGCATGATGCTCTTTGCAACACAAAGCCCTAAAGATGCTTTGAACTCAACAATCGCGCACACAATCATTGAGCAATGCCCCACCCAAATATTTTTTCCAAATCAAAAAGCAAATTACAATGATTATGTCGAAGCTTTCAAACTTACTGAGCGCGAATTTGAACTGATACAGTCAGAGTTAAGCAGAGAATCCCGTCGTTTTCTCATCAAACAAGGACAAAGTTCCGTCGTTGCAGAACTTAACTTACGTGGAATGAATGATGAGATCGCCGTTTTAAGCGGCACAACAAAAAACATTGAACTCATGAATGAAATTATCAACGAATATGGAGCTGACCCTGACAAATGGCTGCCCATATTTTATCAAAGGAGAAAAAATCAATGAAAAAATATGGCTTAGTTACACTGTTATCTTTTTCTTTTATTTCTCATGCAATATCACAAACGACACCCGATGTAGATGAATATTATAAACAAGCACTCGAGAACACACAAAAATTAAATGCTGCAAAATCAGAAACAGCTGAAACTATTTATAAAACAGCAACTGACACTGCAAAAAAAATCAAAGAAATAAGTCAACAACTTGAAAATATTAAATCAAAACCAGAAACAAAACCAGAAGAATTGCAAGCCCTTCGACAAGATCTTCAAGTAAAGCTTTCTCTTCTTCAAGCCGATCTTCAAGTGAATTCTTTAAAACTTCAGTCTCTTGATATGATTCAAGCAAGAGATACGAAAACAAAAGATGAATTACGTGAAGAAAAGGAACAACAAAAGCATAAATATCTTGAGGCACAATTAAAAGAAAAAGAAAAACAATTAAAAGAAAAACTTGAAAGTACGAGTACAAATGTCAGACTTTAGTTTTTCTCCCTTTGAAAGCGTTTCTGGGTATATTTTAAAACCCCTCGATAATGTGATGGACACAACGGTGAGTGGGCTATCTTCTGCTATTTCAGCGCCCTTAAATCTCGCTGCAATCATTTTTATCTTTCTTTATGGCTATAATGTTATGACAGGTCGCGTTGCGCTTTCCATGCATAGTCTTCTCAATAATGTTGTTAAAATCGTTGTTGTTACAACAATGGCAACGAATGCGGATATATTTAATACTTATGTCAAGGATATTTTCTTTAATGATTTATCCAATGCTATTGGGAATGCGCTTAACAGTAATCCTGCAAGCTCCAATGTTTTTGATTATATTTTGTTAAAGGCAAGTTCGCGTTATCAAGAAGTCTTATACAATGCTTGGTTTTTTGAAAAGATCATTGTGGGTCTTCTTGGTTCTATCATGCTTCTCGCAGTTATTCTTTTTTGTATAGGTGGTTTTATTGTGCAAATGTTTGCACAAGTTGCACTCGTCATGATTATAGGTCTTGGGCCTCTATTTATTAGTTTGTATTTGTTCAATGCAACGCGAAAATACTCCGATGCATGGATTACAACTTTGATCAATTTTACCATTTTACAAGTTCTCGTAATCATGCTTGGAACCATTATATGTCAAGTTATCCTACAGGTTCTCAAAGTTTCATATGAATCAATTTACGTTCTTTTTCCCCCTGTCATCGTCATTTCGATCATAGGAGTTATTATCTTCCGTGCGCTTCCTGGTATTGCAACAGCGCTGGCCTCTGGCGGACCATACTTTAACGCTGGTGTCTCTTCAGGAGGACAGATTTTTACAATGCTTTCAAATGGTGCAAGAGCGAGTGGCAATGCAGTAAAAAGTGCCACTTCACAAATCTCAGGAGCTGCTGGTAACGCTGTTAGAAGTGCGGCAGGGGCGGCCGCAAAAGCAGGTAAATCTGGAGGTGGTCGTGGTCGATTTTAAGATAAAGCACCTCTTTAAAAGAATAAGAATTTTTGTTTTTTCCTTGTGTGCGCCAAAGGGTGCACGCGCCATGATCCTGTTCCAGATAAGATCTAACACCTTGGGTCTAACAACAAAACCAATCGAAATCTTGCATCACATAAACTTGTAAAAATGTTCAGAACAAAGGCTCTCATGCATTGTATTCCAAGATATTTGTGAGTTTAAAAAATGAAACAAAAAATAACTTTTGTTATGGTCCTAACAATGGCTCTTACTGGTTGTGCCTCTTTGAGTGGCCCTAAAAAACCACCACGCTGTAATGGCAAACATACACGCGCTTTAAATAAAGATAAGTGGAATTGGGACAATAAAAACATTGTCTACCCAGAAAAGAGCGTAAAGCCTGTTACTACTCCCATCATTCTCAATACTTTGGAAAGTGAAAAAGTAACAGCCAATTCAGCTTTATTAAAGCCGGTTATTCATGAAGCACGATCTGATAAAACTGTGGAGGTTATGCGTGAAAAGTGATGCCCTTGAAGAATATATAAAAGAAGCGCGCTCATTTGACATTGATCGCATGCATAGCATGCGTGTGCGGATGAAAATCTCCATGGCTTTAACAGTGCTTTTTGGATTGATGACGATTGCGCTAGCTTTAGCTGTCGCAGCTTTGACGCCTTTGAAAACGGTAGAGCCTTTTGTTATCCGCGTTGATAACTCAACAGGCATTATTGATACTGTAAGCGCCCTAAAAGAATCTCCTAACGACTATGATGAAGCTATAACGCGTTATTTTGCCAGCCAATACGTTCGCGCTCGTGAAGGTTTTCAAGCATCAGAAGCAGAAAACAATTTTCGCTTAGTCTCTCTTTTATCTTCTCCAAAAGAACAAAACCGTTTTGCAAAATGGTACGCGGGCAATAATCCAGAAAGTCCGCAAAATATTTATCATAACGTGATTGCTACCGTCACAATCAAATCAATCTCTTTTATAAGCAAAGATCTTATCCAAGTTCGTTACTATAAAACGATCAGAGACTTGAATGAAAAAGAAAATATTTCCCATTGGATTTCAATCTTAAATTTTTCCTACGTGAACGCACACATTTCAACGTCTGATCGTCTTATCAACCCTCTTGGTTTTCAAGTATCGGAATATAGATCTGATCCAGAGGTGATAAAATGATCAGACTTTTGCAAACAATCTCTTTAATTTTTACGATCACTCTCAGCTTTCACACAGTTCTCTCACTTGCAGAAACAGCGCCTATCAGTGCACGTAAAGATAACCGCATCAGATTTGTCAATTATGACCCCTACAACGTCGTACAAATCATTGGCTCCATTCGCTCTTCGGTTCAACTAGAATTTGCCGTTGATGAAGAAGTAACCTATGTAGGAATTGGAAATTCGGTTGCTTGGCAAGTTGCACCGGCTGGACACTTTGTTTTTCTCAAACCACGTGAAGTCCAGCCTGTGACAAATTTACAAATTGTCACAAGCCGCCAAGATGGAACACAACGCTCTTATCAATTCGAGCTACAAGTCCGTGAAGGCGATGTTTCAGCGGGTAATGAGACGTATTTCTTAGTAAAGTTTCGTTATCCAGAAGATGAAGCCTTACGTAAGAAATTAGCCGAAGCAGAAAAAGAAAAACAACGTGAAGAAAACTTTGTCAATGATATTTTAAATATCCATGAAGATTTTGGACCACGCAATTGGGCTTATGAAGCTCAAGGCTCATCCCTCATTGAACCTGCTTCTGTCTATGATAATGGGAAAACAACAACCTTTACCTTTTTAGGCAACATTGAAATCCCTGCCATTTACATTGTATCGCCTGATGGGCAAGAAGCCCTTATTCCCAAATCGATTAAAGGCAACAAGGTTATTGTCCATGCGACATCTGCACAATTCACGCTACGACGTGGGAATGAAGTATTGTGCATCTTTAACAAAAGGTTCGTACCAAAAGGAATTAACCCTGAAACAGGTACGACATCACCATCTGTACAACGTAAAGTGAACCTAGGAAGCAGCCATGAATAACACCGTGGATGAAAAAAGCATTAATGATCGCGATACAATAAAAAATGCTCAAGGGAAAAGTCAACAGAACAATGTGGGGAAAGCTATTGCTCTTATTATTCTTTTCAGTGTCTGTCTTTATTTAGCCTATTCAACACTTGTTACAGACAAAAAGCAACCGGTTGAATCTTCAAAAGAAGGAAAAGTTATAAAACAAACAGAGCTTTTTCGTCCTGCAAAGCCTACCCCTCCCCCCTTTGAACAGCCTCAACGAAATAACGCTCTATTACCAAAAGTCGAGCTACCAACACCAAACATCAATCAATTAAATTCTGATGACTCACTGCTGGAGGCAGCACAACGTGCTCCTGTATTAGCTTATGCAAGTACACAACAAAGCAAAATAGATTCACAAACAAATAATGGTGCTTTGCCTCACCAACTTGAAAGTAAATCTGATGAAACGACACAACGTTTTAATCATCTTCTCAAACCCACAGTGCTTGAAGGTATTCGTGCTTCAACCCTTGGCAATCGAAACTACATCATCGCGATGGGAACTTCTATTCCTTGTATTTTAGAAACAGCCATCAACAGTGATCAACAAGGTTTTGCCAGTTGTATCATCTCCAGAGATATTTTATCAGACAATGGTCGTGTTGTGCTTCTTGATAAAGGCACCCAAATTGTTGGTGAATATCGCGCCGGATTGAAAAAAGGCCAAACACGTCTCTTTGTACTATGGAATAGAGCAAAAACCCCCAATGGTATCATTATATCCTTAGCTTCACCGGCAACGGATACTTTAGGGCGTTCTGGTATGGATGGAGATATTGATAACCATTGGCTCGAGAGGATTGGGTCTGCGCTTCTTGTCTCACTAATAAAAGATGCAACACACTATGCCAATAAACGTTTATCAAAAAAACAGGAAAAAGAAGAAACTGAAACTCTCTCTTCAGGACAAAACATCGCAAACATTCTCGTAGAAAATTACGCCAATATTCCTCCAACATTATCCAAAAACCAAGGGGAAATGGTGAATATCTTTGTTGCCCGCGATTTAGATTTTTCCAGCGTTTATAAATTGAAAGTCATCGAAAACAAAAAACAAATTATCAATCGAGCTGTTTCAAGAAACTTTTACAAAAATTCTGCGGTAACTTTAGAATGAACTCAAACTTACATACCATGTGCGATGAAACCGTTGCGATTGTTCTCACAAAACTTGAACCCATCAATGCTTTTTTGAAAGATGATAGTCTTTTTGAAATTGTTATCAATCGTCCCTATCAAGTCATGACTGAAGGATTTGATGGATGGAAAACAATAGAAGCACCGGCTCTCTCTTTTAATGAGCTTATGGGGATTGCGAAAGTTGTCGCCTCCTATTCCAAGCAAAACATATCGGACAAAAACCCAATATTATCTGCAACGCTACCAGGCAATGAGCGCATTCAAATTGTCATTCCACCGGCTGTCGAAAAAGACACGATTAGTATGACAATTCGTAAACCATCATCGCAGAGTTTTTCTCTCGAAGAACTCGCCAAGAAAGGCCTCTTCTCGCTCTGTGAACAGGTCTCTTTCACACCTTTGAATGACTATCATTCTCGTTTTAACGAACTCAAAATCATCGAGCATAATTTAGCCAATGCCTACTGTAATAAAGACTTTGTCTCTTTTTTAAATCAAGCTGTAGAATGTCAGAAAAATATTTTAATTGCGGGAAAAACCGGTTCGGGTAAAACAACATTATCAAAAGCATTAATCGCCAAAATCCCTCAAGAAGAGCGTATTATCACCATTGAAGACACGCAAGAATTGGTGATACCACACCCTAACCATGTCTCAATGTTCTATTCAAAAGATGGACAAGGCTTAGCCTCCGTTGGCCCCAAAGAGTTGCTTGAATCATCTTTACGGATGCGTCCTGATCGTATTCTTTTGCAAGAACTTCGAGATGGTACAGCCTTTTATTATATCCGCAATGTCAATTCAGGCCATCCAGGTTCCATTACGACGGTTCACGCATCAACAGCACTTGCAGCCTTTGAGCAGATGACCCTTTTGGTCAAAGAAAGTGAAGGCGGTGGTGATTTAGAGCGTGATGATATTCGAGGACTGTTGATTTCGATGATTGATATCATCATCCAATGCAAACGGATTGAAGGAAAATTTAAGGTCACAGAAATTTATTACGATCCCTTCAAACAACGAAACATCTTTGGAGGTGACTAAAAGAAAGATCACACCGGCTGCCAAAGGCTCTTTTAAAGCAACAATTGCAAATAAGAGAAAAAATGCATGAAAACCAACGAAACAGAAATAGAGAAAATCTTTTATCGATGACAGAGGAAGAATTAAAAAAACGCCGTGAAGCCGTTGAAGCAGCCATCAGCACCCATACGATAGAGGGAATAGCGCTTCATCCTACAACACTCAAAATTTTAGAAGAATACGCAAAGGGGAATATTTCACTCGAGAAATTTAACACTCTTATGGACAACGTAAAATTATAAGGAAGCTGCGATGCCAAAAGCAAAAGCAAAGACAAAAAATATACAGACAGTTTCTCCCCATCATTATGTCTACCCAAACACCACAACACTCAAAAATAAATATGGAATAAAAGACTTAAAATCCTTTCTGGATAAATGTTCAAAGGATACAGCAGAAGCGATAGTTAATCTGCGTGAATCCCCCGTACCAGAAAAGTTTGATAGCTCCTATCTATGCTCTATACATCACCACTTATTTAAAAATACCTTTGAATGGGCTGGATATCTGCGCCATCTCCCATTTACATTTGAAGATGGTACCACAGCCGCCATGCCCGAAATGAAAAGAACAGGATGGGAAAATCCTTTTGCACTCGGCGATGAAATCCAAGACGGTTTACAAAAATTAGATCAAACGCTTGCCGAAAAAGATAATTTGCAAGGCTTAACGCGTGAGAAATTTAACGCTGAAGCAATAAGCTTATTTAACGCCCTTAACCAACTCCATCCTTTTAGGGGAGGAAATGGACGTACACAACGGGTCTTTTTTGAAAATCTCGCCAAAGCCGCAGGGCATCAGCTTGACTTTTCACTTGTTACAAAAGAACGCATGATGCTCGCCAGTGTTGCTGTAGCAGAAAATGGTGACCTAGAGCCAATGCAACATCTGTTTGAAGATATCTCTAATCCCAATAAAATACTTCTTTTAAAGGAATTCATGAACAACATGAAAGAACTTGGACGCAATGTTAATGATCGTCCTGTTATGGTTGCAAAAGAAGGTGAAACCTACACAGGTACCTATAGGGGTGCTGGTTATGATAGCTTTGCTTTCAATGTGAAAGGCGCTTACATCATCGGCAATAAAGAACAGCTCACGCCAGAACAACTCAAAACATTAAAACCTGGTGATAGATTTACCTTTACCGTTCCCAAAACAAAAAAGCTTGAAAGCATTCTCATTCCAGAAGAAAGATTAGCCCCTTTGACAGAAAATGAAACGGCCCAAATGGTTGCAGAAGATTCTTGTGTCCACGCAAGCCTAAAACAGGTTCAGCAATTGTCAAAAATTGTTTATGGTAACGAAAAAACATTAAACAAACAGATGGTAGAAATCATCAAAAATCCAAGCTTAGGCCAACAGCTCGCTAACCAGATTGAAAGAGCACCGCACTCTATTTCTCATCTTGCCGGTTTCAGTTTATGTGGACTACAAAACCAGACACGTGCAAACGCTAAAAATCATCTTGAGATGCTCTGTACTGCCGTTGCAAATTTCGCGTATGCTGTAAAACATGCTGAAAAGGAAATTACGCAAGAACATGCAACAGAACAAAGTCGTCGTGCAAAAACGGTAGAAATGCCAAGTCAAAGCTTGCAAGATCTCTTCGCCTTGCCAAAAGAATTACAGCAAGAAGCTTTAGCAAAAAATCCTTCACTGCAAAAAGAGCTTACAAACTTTGCAAAAAGCATCAATAACCGCCTCTCACCAAATGAACATAAAGCAGTCCAAAAGAATGACTCTGAAACATTGGCTCAAAGTATTGGTGTATCAGAAAGTAAAGCTAGGCAAATTACAGAAATTATTAAGCAAACCAAAGAAGTACATCAACGAGCGCAAATATGCACAATGCATCGTTCCCAAGCATTTGCTATGGCCTGCTAAGAATAGATAAAACCTTTCTCCTTAATGAGAAAGGCTCATAAGCAAAAACTGTCTGGCGTTATCTGCACCTTTGCAAAAAGAGATGAGAGTTCATATCACACACTTGGAAAAGAGCATTTCGCAACATATTCTGACAGAATTGAAAGTAAAATACAATGAAATATACCAAAACACAAATGGTACTCATTTTAACACCGATCGCTTTAGGTGCTTTAACAATATTCCTTGTCCCTCACTTTTTGTTGTTTATAACAAATGGACTAAAGAGCGATCAAATTTATTGGACTCTTCGTTCAGAACCTTTATTAGTCCTAGCACTAACGGCTACTGTTTCATTGTTGTATAGTCTCTCGCAAAAACTGCACCTGCGTAGAATAATCACTTTTGTCTCCATTGTCTTTTTTGGAATGACTGCTCTTTACTATATTGGTGGTGAAATAAAACGCTTAAGTCCCTATGTTGGACAACAAGGAATAACGTGGAGCTACGCTCTTCAATTTATGGATCCCATGGTTGTCTTTGGCATCATCATTGGTGTTTTTTTGTCCCTCATTCAATTCATAACAACCTCTCCACCTAAAAGTAAGGTCAAGCGTGCAAAAAAAGGTGTTTTTGGTGAAGCATCATGGATGAATTTAAGAGAGGCAGCAAAAATCTTTCCTGCCAATGGGCAAATTGTTGTGGGTGAAAGATATCGTGTCGATCAAGATAATGTGTGCAACATTCCCTTTGCACCTGGCAATAAAACAACATGGGGAAAGGGTGGAACAGTCCCTTTGCTAACCTTTAATCTTGATTTTGGTTCAACTCATATGATCTTTTTTGCTGGTTCTGGTGGCTATAAAACAACAAGTACAGTAGTTCCTACGTGTTTAACCTATCCAGGGTCTATTATTTGTCTTGATCCTTCAACAGAAGTTGCCCCAATGGTCAAATATGCGCGTCAAAAAATGGGAAATAGAAATGTCATTGTTCTCGATCCCAACTCATTGTTAACAAAAAACTTTAATGTCATCGATTGGCTTTTAGACGACAGCGTACCACGCACACAACGCGAAGCGAATATTGTAAGCTTTTCAAAGTTGCTTCTTACAGATAAAAAATCAGACAATTCTTCAGCGGAATATTTCTCAACACAAGCCCATAACCTATTAACAGCTCTTCTTGCTCATGTTGTATTTTCTGATGAATATGAAGACAGCGAGCGCAATTTAAAAACATTGCGTGGTATTCTCTCTCAATCAGAAACAGCTGTTGTTAATCAATTGCGCATGATTCAAGAAACAACACCTTCTCCTTTTATTCGTGAAATGGTGGGTATTTTTACAGAAATGGCAGAGCAAACCTTTTCAGGAGTCTATACAACCGCCTCAAAAGACACCCAATGGCTTTCTTTATCCAATTATGCAGATCTTGTCTGCGGAGATGATTTTTTTTCCTCAGATATTGCCAATGGCAATACAGATGTTTTTCTCAATCTCCCCGCAAGCATTTTGAACAGTTATCCAGCTATTGGACGTGTGATTATTGGCGCCTTTCTCAATGCCATGGTTACAGCAGACGGTAACTATAAAAAGCGTGTTTTATTCGTCTTAGATGAAGTTGATCTTCTAGGCTATATGAATATTTTAGAAGAAGCCCGCGATCGTGGACGTAAATACGGCACATCCTTGATGCTCTTTTATCAATCCACGGGTCAGTTGGTCAATCACTTTGGCGAAGCAGGAGCACGTTCATGGTTTGAAAGCTGCTCCTTTGTCAGTTATGCGGCCATTAAAGACCTTCAAACAGCTAAAGACATTTCAGAACGCTGTGGTCAAATGACCGTTGAAGTCACCGGAACGAGCAAATCAAGAGGTTTATCTTTAGGAAAAAGTTCTTACAACATCAATTACCAACAAAGAGCTCTCATTTTACCCCACGAGATTATTCAAGAAATGCGTCAAGATGAACAAATTATTCTTATGCAAGGACAACCCCCTTTGCGATGTGGTCGCGCCATCTATTTCAGAAGAAAAGAAATGTTAGCCGCAGCTGCAAAAAACCGTTTTGCCCCAAAAGCACAGAAAAACTAAAAAACACCCTCCAATGGAGGTCATGCATCAAAACAAAAACATCAAAGGATAAAAACAGAGATTCTATCTCATAAAAGCCTATAAAGAAGGAATTCCCGCTTGATACAACAAGAAAAATATAGGGAAAAGTCTTTGAATGATGGTATTATGCCTGTGCTTACCAATGCCAATTTTCTTTATAAAGCACTCTCCTCATCTCCAAATAATAAATACCAATCATATCTATGCCTTGAGAATCCTATCAAGAAACTTTTGAAGGCACCGCTTTTATAGGAAAATTTTTCTACAAAAAAATTAAAAGACAATATGCATGAAAACAACCCAAATGAACTATTCTCTCTCAGTAAAAGAAAAAAGTGCCAAGATAAAGATTTATACACTCAAAAACACCTACGAATTTGAGGGATTTTTTCCTCACCCAAGTCTCAACATCTCAAAACAATATGCGTGGGGGATTTTCAAACAAAAAGTTTAACACACTCTCATAGACAATGTAACATTATAAGGAATGTAACAATGCCAAAAGCAAAAGAAAAAACAAAAGGAATTCCCTCACCCCATAATTATATCTATCTTGGTACCCAAATTCTCAAAAATAGATATGGAGAAACAGATTTAAAACGCTTTCTGGAAAAATGCTCACATGATAGGCAAAAAGCCATGATCAATCTGCGTGCAGAACCCCTGCCAGAATATTTTAATTCAACTTATCTATGCCATATCCACCAACAATTGTTTAAAAATACCTTTGTATGGGCTGGACATCTGCGTCATATCCCCTTCGCATTTACAGACGATAGCATTGCCGCCATGCCAGAAATGAAAAGAATGGAATGGGGCAATAATTTTGCAACTGGTGAAGAAATCCCTGAACTCTTACAAAAATTAGATCAAACGCTTGCCGAAAAAAACAATTTGCAAGGCTTAACACGCGAAGAATTTGTCAAGGAAGCAACGAGTCTATTTTATTCTCTTCACAAAATCCACCCATTCATAGATGGCAATGAGCACACAGAACAAGTCTTTTTTGAAAATCTTGCCAAAGCTGCAGGACATCAGCTTGACTTTTCGCTTGTCACACAAAAACGTATGATGGCTGCCTGTAGCGAAGCAATGCAATATAGCAATACACAACTGTTGAAAGATCTTTTTGAGGATATCTCCAATCCCCCCAAAATACGTCTTTTAAAAGAATTTATGGACCACATAAACAATACGGGACGCAACGTGGATGATCGCCTTGTTATGGCAACAAAGGCAGGAGAAACCTATATAGGAACTTATAAAGGTTGTTATTCAGAAAGTTTTATACTCGATATGCAAGGAACTTACATCATTGGTAGCAAAGATGATCTCACACCAGAACGATTAAAAACATTAAAACCTGGTGATATCATTACCTTTACCGCCCCCAACAGCAAAGAGCTTGAAAACACGCTTATTCCAAAAGAAACATTAGCGCCTCTCACAAAAAGTGAATGTGCCAAAACAGTTGCGCTAGATAGTTACGTTCTCAAAGCTCAAAAGCAAGTCCGAGCTTACGCAAAAACTGTTTATGGTGACGCAAACGTATTAAACGAACAGATAGAAGAGATTATTAAAAATCCAGAATTAGGCAGACAGTTTGCTAATCAGATTAAACAGGCACCGCACTCTGTTTCTCCTCTTGCAGGTTTTAGTATATGCGGTCTACAAAATCCGACACGTGTACACGCTCGAAATTATCTTGATGTGCTCTCTCTTGCAATTGAGAATTATGTGTATACCGTAGAAGCTACCTATAATATAGTCACTCGAGACCATAAAATTAAACAAAAACGCCTTGGAAAAGCGGTAGAGAATCCCAGTCAAAACTTGCAAAATATTTTTGCTTTATCACCGGAAAAACAAAGAGAAATCTTGTCTCAATCTCCTCAATTATACCAAGAGCTCCGTACTTTTATAAACAGTTTAGAACATCGTCTCTCATCAAACGAATGTAGTGCGATCACAAACAAAGATTATGAAACACTTGCACAAAGTATTGGTATATCAGAACAGAAAGCACGAGAAATTACCGACATTGTTCAAAAAGCAAGGAACACTCATAGCCAATTCTACACACGCACACAAAATCGTTCAAATACACTTGCTATGGCCAACTAAAAAATATGAAACTTTGTTTTTTTGATTTAAACACCTATGTGGAAGAGATATTTTAATATTCTTATCATACATGCAAAAAACAGACTACTTAAACGCCCTACCACCAATTTTGCACATAGCATATACACCATATCCAAAGCAATTGGACAGGATAATTGTTAATTCCTTTTAAACGTCATGATTACTACTGACGAAAGCTACAAAAGCCTATTTTATTTGTCTTAGATGGAGTCGATTTTCGTGGTTATATGAATATTTTAAAAAGAGCTCTCATTTTACCCCATGAGATAATTCAAGAAATGCGTCAAGATGAACAAATTATTCTTATGCAAGGACAGCACCCTTTGCGATGTGGCCGCGCCATCTATTTCAGAAGAAAAGAAATGTTAGCCGCTGCTGCAAAAAACCGCTTTGCTCCACAAAAGAAAAACTAACCTTCTATTATGAGATCTTGACTATGAAAAGAACAACCACAGAAACAACATAGATTTCTGTTTTTTAAAAACCCGTTAACAAAAAGTTTTTGACCGCTTCCACACACACATATAAGGAAAACATGATAAAAAAATCCGTGTTTTTCCTTTTTGTATTTTGTGTATCGTTTTACCAGCGCCCATCGTCTTTATAAGAAATACCAAAACCCTCAAATTATCTATAACTAAACCAACCTCTCCACTTGGAAAAGTCCTGCAAATACATTCCTACAAAGCTTTTTGTGTATAACTTATCCCCTACAAACAACCAAAAACATTTCACAACGCTAATCACCAATATCAAGGCTTAAGAAAAACAAATGATTGATCTTTGAGACAAGAACTCTCAAAACACCTACACTCAAGAACATCGATTTTTTCCCAAAAAATATTTAAGATATACATCAAAATGAATAAATCATTCTTACACAAGCTTTCCCCCCTTTACGATATCATAAAGTGTTCTATTTTAACGATAAAGCGCTGAAAAAAGCTTTTTTTTCAACCAAAGAAAGAGTTTTCTCTCTCATGGATCTTAGAGCAGCGCAATATAATAAGAGCAACAATATAAAATAAAAAACATTTTGTTGCAAAAATACACAAAAAAGATATCCGTATGGCAAAATATTCATATGGAGCAATAAGAAAAACATAATGGAGAAAAATTTTTGATGACTGCTTTTGCCCATAGATTCACCAATCTGAGAGCTGTGTATGAAAAGTACCAGCACCATCCGCTAACCAAGAGCGATTACACCCGCTATATCCACGCCCCTCATCAAAGCGCTCTTGCAAATAACTTTGTTAAAGGAAAAAACAGTTTTAAGCTACATTTTTCTTTTTGACCTCTTTCTTACACCTCAAAGAACGAAGATTTTGCCCAAAGTCAATTTATAGAAAATCCATTTTCTGGCCACTCATGAGCTTCATATCAGCACCCTAAATACCAAGTATTTTACAGCACAAGATAATAAACACAGGAAACATCAGAAAAGCTTTTCAAAAGCATCACAAAACGATTGATACAACCCATACACTTGAGGGAAAAATGCTCCCTCTCATAACAACCAAAATCTCAAAAGAATACGCGAAGGGGAATTTTTCACATGGCAGCGTTTAAGACGCTCATCAACCACCACCCTACCTACTTAGGAGAGATTACATGTTAGAGCAAAATTATCTATATAAAGGAACCAAAACACTCAAAAATAAATATGGCATCAAAGACCCTAAAAAACTCTATCAACGCAGTACCCATGACGTCACTAAAGCAGCCGTAAATTTTCGCCATGAACCACCCCCACAAAAATTTGATGCTTCCTATCTAAAACTAATCCACTGGAGCCTCTTCTACGAAACTTTTGAATGGGCGGGCCACACCCGCGATACATCCTTTACATTTGAAGATGGCACCACTGCCCATATGCCGGCGATGCGTCCCAAAGGTTATGAAGTTCCTTTTGCTATTGGACCGAAGGTTCAAAAAGAACTAAAACAACTCGAAAAAACACTTAATGAAAAGAACAATTTAAAAGGTTTATCGCGCCAAGAATTTGCTGAAAGTGCCGCTGAAGTTTTTATGGCGCTTGAACACGCGCATCCTTTTAGAAAAGGGAATGGGCGCGTCAATCGAATGTTTATGGAAAAACTTGGACAAGCAGCAGGGCATACCATTGACTTTTCTTTCATCACAAAAGGACGCATGACAGCAGCTTGTATTGAAGCCATGCAATATGGCAATCCTCAACCGATGAAAGATCTTTTTGAAGATATCACGCATCCGCAAAAATCCCTTGTTTTAAAAGAATTCATCTCCCAAATGAGAAACGCTGGATTGGATGAAATTAACAATCGTGTTGTTGTTGCTGCAAAAGAAGATGTAACCTATGAAGGCATCTTTAGAGGTTTTTCAGCAGAAGGTTTTGTCATGGAAGTAGAGGGAGCTTTCGTCGTCGGACACAAAGATGATCTTCCCCCAGAACAAGTCAAAACATTACAAAACGGTGCTCACCTCTGTTTTCAAAAAACCAACGTTCAAAGCTTAAAAGAAATACTGATCCCAAAAGAAACATTAGCCCCTCTTACCCATGAAGAGTTATTTGAAAAGATTTCAAATGACGCTTATGTTGAAGCATGCCGAAAAGAAATCGAAAATTTATCAAAGACTGTTTATGGTAAAACCCACGCCTTAAAGACAACATTAGGTATCGTAACGGCAGCTCCAAACTTGGGAAATCAATTTGCCGATGAAATTTTAGAAAACCCTCAATCAATTTCTAAATTTGCAGGAAGTAAAATACTTGGCATGAAAAGTTCAAATCGCAGACAAGCCGAACAGACTGTTCCACAACTCAGCCAAGCCTTTAAAAATTATGCCACAATAACACAACAAACAAAAGAAGAAATTTTAGAGCAATACCAAAGAGAACAAAATCGATTGAGTCACGCTGTCGAAAAACCTGGAAAAAATTTACAAAACCTTTTTTCCTTATCAGAAGAACAACAAAGGGAAGCTTTATTGCATTCTCGTTCACTGCGACAAGAACTCCATACCTTTTCACGACAACTACACAATCGTCTATCCTCAGAAGATCGTAAAGCCATACAAGAAAAAGACCATACCAGACTAGCGTGCCTCCTTGGGACATCGGAAAGCAAAGCAAAAGAAATTGCGAATACTGTAAAGAACACCCAAGAAGCACAATGTCAAGCCCGCAGCTTGAAAGTTAGTCGCTCTTCATCGCTTGCTCTTACCGGCTAAAAACGCGTGAACTTTTGCCTTCCAACTAACTCTTAGCGCCAATCATTTTATCTCCAGTGCGCCCACCTATTGTTTTAAAATGTTACAAAAGATAGTCCTAAAAATGAATCCTATAATTTACTATAACTTATTGATAATATTTCATAAAAAAACTGTATAAAAGACATAAATGTCCATTACATATCAATATGAATAGCGCGAAGTCTTTGGAGACCATTCAGTTTGATATTCTTCTTTTGTCTTAAAAAATATCAAAAAGTGGGAAATGCGCCAAAGAGGTTTTCTAAAAATATTGAAAGGAAACAGCCATGAAAAAAAATCACCCAAGCCCTTCTACCAATGTAGAGGAACTAAGACGACAAGTTGACCAACAAAATCTAGGTGCTTCTAATGTAGAAGACCTCTACGCAAAGGTTAATAAGCCACCCAAAGAACAGCGCACCTCACCTCAATATACACTTCAACAACCACCAGAAACGGTCTTTGCTCCCCAAAAGCCACTTGACCAACAAAACCTAGGAGCTTCTAATGTAGAAGACCTCTACGCTAAAGTTAATAAGCCACCCAAAGAACAGCGCACCTCACCTCAATATACACTTCAACAACCACCAGAAACGGTCTATGCTCCCAAAAAGCCACTTGACCAACAAAACCTAGGAGCTTCTAATGTAGAAGACCTCTACGCTAAAGTTAATAAGCCACCCAAAGAACAGCGCACCTCACCTCAATATACACTTCAACAACCATCAGAAACGGCCTATGCTCCCCAAAAGCCACTAGGAAATCCCTATGACAGACTTGGTGAAAGACCAAGTGATGGGCGACGCACCGACAAACTCGTAAACCCCTATTCAATAACAGATTTGGCAGCGCAAGATTGGCAAACACCTTACGACACAGTTGGTGAAGGTGCACAGGGTGGACGACATCCCCAAGAATCAAAACATCATCTCTATTCAGAGCTTGAATTTGGTACAGAAGGTGGTCGCTCTCCCCAAAGACCACTCGAATCTGTCTATGCAACGGTTGGCATGGGAGCTGAAGGCGGGCAAGAGTCTGAACAACTAGAAAATCCCATCTATCAAGGCGTTGGCGGAGGCAGAATCTCCCCTCCCAGAACCCCAAAAGATGTGGTTACAACAAAGCTTTTAACAAACGTAGACTTTCAATATGGTGTAAGAGAAACGCAAGAATGGTGCAGAGTTGTTTATGGTAACGAACATGCTTTGAATCAACAACTGGCTAAGATTCTTGACGACCCTCAAAATGCAGAAAAAGTCTTATGGAGCCTTGCAGAAAATCCTGAAAGCGCTGGTAAGCTTGCAGGTCACAAAATACTTGGTGTAAAATCTCTAAGCCGCAGAGAAGCTGAAGATGGTTTTCGTCCTCTTTGCTCAGCTCTTGAGAGACATATATATAATACACAAAAGCTCCATAAAAAGTTTACACGGGAGCAGGAAAGAGAAAGAGGTCAAAAACAAGAAAGTCCAGAAAGAGATACAGAAGACAGACATTACCACCATCATCGTCACGCAAGAGGACAAGAACAAAATAGTCCAGAGCACAGCCCACAACAACAAAGACATGGAGAAAAAGGAATGGCTTTTGCCATGTAAGGGGAGCATAAACATAAAAACAGATAGTTTTTGTTTTTCATGTAATCTTTTTTTCAGTGAGTTTCTTGGTGCAAATCATTTTATCGTGATTGCACCAAGAGTTGTTTTAAAATATTACAAAAAATAGTTCTAAAAGTGGATCCTATAATTTATCATAACTTATTGATAAAATTTCATAAAAAAACTGTATAAAAGACATAAATGTTCATTACCTATCGATATGAATAGCGCAAAATCTTTGGAGGTCATTCGGTTGGATATCTTCCTTTATATAAAAGTTATCAAAACTAAAAGTGGGGAATGCACCAAAGAGGTTTTCTAAAAATATTGAAAGGAAACAGCCATGAAAAAAAGTCACCCACAACCCCAGAGCACAGAGCCCCTCTATGCACAAGTTAATAAACCAAACAGAGGAAACCAGCGCGGACCAACCCCAGAAGAGGAAGTTCTATACGCATCCGTTAGCAGTGTTTCTCCTTCAAGAGGGAGACATCCTGATCGGGGAAGAGAAAATCCTGAAACCGATTATACAGAGGTTGCTCCCCCAAAACGCGAAGCTGAGGTTACATACGCATCCGTTAGCAGCGTTACCGCTTCTTCAAGAGGTAAACATCAAAGGACAGAAGATCCTGAAACCGACTATACAACGGTTGCTCCGCACCAAAGAGGAAAGCCTTCACCTTCTCTCACAACTGACCAAAAGAGTGTAATGCTTTTAAAAAATCGACAGGTCCAAGCACGTGCAGAAGAGGTTATACATTGGAGTAAAATTGTTTATGGCAATGATACAATTTTCCAAAAACATTTGCAAAGCATACTTACAGATCCCAATAAAGGAAAAGAGCTTTCAGATCAACTTGCTGAAGATCCTGAGTCTATACATAAGCTTGCGGGCCGTACCGCACTTGGACTAAAAAGTCAAACACGCAAAGAAGCTGAAGAGGGTTTTAAATCGCTTGTTGACGCCATTGATGATTATACAAAGGCTGTAGAAAGAGCCACAGAGAGGCTATCGCAAACCCCTCTAGCGGAACAAAGACGCCGTCAAGAAAATTCTCAGCAAGTTGAGAAACACCATCATCATCGTCATCATCACACAAGAGGACAAGAACACAATAGTCCAGAGCACAGCCCTCAACGACAAAGACATGGAGAAAAAGGATTTTCTTATGCCATGTAAGGGGGCATAAACATAAAAACAGATAGTTTTTGTTTTTCATGTAATCTTTTTTTCAGTGAGTTTCTTGGCGCAAATCGTTTCATTGCGATTGCGCCAAGAATTGTTTTAGAATGTTACAAAAAATAGTCCTAAAAATGGCGCCTGTAATTCACGATAACTATTGATAACTTATTGATAATATTTCACAAAAAAACTGTAGAAAAGACACAAATGTCCATTAAGCTGATTAAAAATAGCGCAGATCTTTGGAGCTCATTCAGTTCGATATCTTCCTTTATCTCAAAGCAATCCAAGCATAAAAGGCAAGAGTGCTCCAAAGAGGTTTTCTAAAACAATTTTTGAAAGGAAACATGCATGAAAAAAAAACACCCTCATCCTTTTCCATCCTCTTCAATACAAGAACTTATAAAACTCTATGAACAAGCGGCGGCAGAGGTCTCAGGCGCAGCCCCCCTTCCTAAAGAAACACCTTCAAAAAGCAAAAGACTATCATCTATACCGGAAGAAGATGAGGAAAGACAATCTCTTTTAAGCGAAGAAACTGTACATGCATCAACAAATCGAACAGCTTCGTTAACAAGAGGCAGCTCTACCAAAAGGCAGCAAAAACCTGAAACGACACACTCAACAGTTACTTCACAAGTTACCCAAAGGACAACAAGAGTTCTCTCAGAGGAAGAAATCATTCTATTGCTTCCACACCATTCATTGGTTCGAACCTATCAAGAGGAAATCCAACGTTTATCCGCAAGTGCCTATGGTAACCCAAACATTTTGCAAGAAAAAATGCAGGAAATTCAAAGAGATCCCGCTGCAGGAGAAGAGCTCTCATGGCGCATGGCAGCATATCCTGAAAGTTTTGCTAAACTTTCCGGCACCAGCGCGTTTGGCTTCAAAAGTCGAGTACGTAGACACGCGGAAGAGAGTTATTCCGCTCTCAGTATCACCGTTGATTGTTATACAGAAGCTGTAAAACAGGCAAGAGAGAGCCTCTTACAATCTCCAGAGCAAGAACTCAAAAACTATGAACGCTTAATGGGGAAGGAAGCCGTCGCTAAACTTCTGCAAAAACCAGATCATCGTGAAAAAGAAACTCTTTCAGAGACAGAAATTTCTACCCAAATTCAACAACATTCAAAAGTCAAAAGACACCGCGCCCAAATCCAATATTGGTGTAAAGTTGTTTTTGGGAACGAAAACATTTTGCAATCACAAACAGAAGAGCTTTTCCAAAACCCTGAAACAATAGAAGCACTCGCACAGCAACTTGTCGGAAATCCTCAATCTTTTCACAAGTACGCTGGTCATAACTTTTGTGGCTTTAAAAATCAAGCACGCAGACATGCTGAAGCGGGTCTTTCTCACCTCATTGACGCCGCTGACAATTATGCAACAGCTGTAACACAAGTAAGAGAGAGCCTTTCAAAAACTCAGCAGACAAAACAAGGACACAATGAAGCATCTTCTGAGAGAGCGCAAATCTTGCATCAACAACAAAGCGTCTCACAGTCTGCTCAACGCGTTGAGCTTTCAACAGTAACGCATGAAGGAGCAACAACCTCTACTCAACAAAGAGAAACAGATATTCGTCCTCGCAAAACTGCCGCCCCAAAAGCGATGGCTTTTGCCAGTTAAACAGACATAAGTTTTCACGTTGAATCCAACGTCTTGGCGCAACCATAGCAGAGGTGATTTGCGCCAAGAAATGGGGAAATTCATTCCTCCGCTACTTAATCTCAGCTATTGATCAAACAATATTTAGAGAGTGATTATGATCTGAACCATGAGAGTCAAATCTTGTGAAGCTTCTCAGTTTCATATTCTCTTTCATATTAGAGTAAGTGAAAAAGCATAAAACAGAATAAAAACCAACACATGTTTTTAAATAGTATTTAAAAACAATATTGAAAGAGTTTGAAAGGAACATGCATGAAAAAAAGAAATCCCTCCCCTTTTATCACCGAAATGATGGAAAAATTTCAACAACAGGCTGAACAATCCCCCACCAGCCCCCCCCCTCCCCAAGTTTCTCAAAGTTTGCCAAAACCAACTGTACAAAAACGCCCAGAAAATTTATCCCACCACCCAAAAGTTGCTCCACCACCTCCCCCACGTATGAAAAGCCCAGTGCAAACCAGCACAATGCCTCCTAACACCAAAAACCAAGAGACACCTCCCCCACAAAAAAAAGCAGCTCCGCCAAAACCTCAGCGTGTAAAAGAGAGACAACAACATAAACCGACAGTTCAAGAGTCCCCCTTCCTACAGACAAAAGTGGCTCCCCCCCCTCCTCCACGCATGAGAGAAAAAACACAAACCGGCACAAAAATCTCCAACTCAAAAATCCAAGAACACTCCTCTCCGCACACAAAAACAGCTCCACAAAGACCTCCACGTGCAAAAGAGAGGCAACAACATAGACCAACAGTTCAAGAGTCCCCTTCCCCGCAAAAAAAAATGGCTCCGCCCCCGCCCCCACGTATGAGAGAAAAAACACAAGCCGACGCAAAAATCCAAAAGCATGAAACCCAAGAAAGCCCCTCCACGCGCATAAAAATGGCCCCACAAAGACCACCGCGTGCAAAAGATAGAGAACAAAATAAACCAACTGCTCAAGAATCCCCTTCTCTACAGACAAAAGTGGCTCCGCCCCTTCCCCCACGCATGAGAGAAAGAGCACAAAACAGCACAAAAATTCAAAATCCTGAAACACACGAACCAAGTGTTAGACCCAAAACATCATCACATATGAAAGTCAGGCAGCAAAGCAGTTCATCATCACAAGACAGTGGAACATATGCCGTCCCGCCTTCAAGAAAACCGCACCGTATGGAAAACAGAAAACAAAGCGATACTGTCGTCCCAAAAACTTCCTCTCCACACACAGCAATTGAACAACCAAAACCGTCTCACGAACAAAAACCATCTATTAATACAATGGAAAGAGAGCTATTGCTCGTAGCATATCAAGAAGAAATACGATTTTTGTGCGAAAAGGTTTATGGCGAACGGCTTATTTTAAGTGAAAGAATAGAAGCAATCAAAGAAAACCCCGATATGGGAGAACAGCTCTTATGGGATGTTACAGAACGGCCTAAGTCTATTTCTAAGCTTGCTGGTAGAAAAGTTCTTGGCATAAAAAATCATGCGCGCAAACAAGCTGAAGAAACTCTTCCTACCCTATGTGCTGCTATTAACGGTTATGTGTATACTTCAAAATATACAAAAAGTGAAAGTATTTCTCAAGGTCCTCACACGGAACAACAACATCAGCGACAAACACAGGAGGAAGAGCTAACAAATCAACATTTACAAAATCCGCTCAATTCAGAAAAGAAAATAAAACCTCTCTCAAATCAGGAAATTGCTCGCAGAGTTCAACAAGATCCATCGGTTCAATATGGTCAAAGAGAGATCCAATATTGGTGCCAAATTGTTTATAAGGATCCATTTATTTTGCAATATAGAATAGAAGATATGCACAAAATTCCAGAGATAGGAGAAGAAATTGTATTTCAAATTGAAAAGGATTGTACATCTTTTGCTCCTCTTGCTGGTAAGCAAGTCCTTGGCTTAAAAAACGGAGCACGAAAAGCTGCTGAAGAAAATCTTCCTACCCTTTGTACCGCCATTAAGGATTATGCTGAAACCGTAAAACAGTTAAGAGAAACCATTGTGCAAAACCATCAGGCAGAACAACAAAAACGTCATCAACCGCTTAACGATCTCGATAAAAAATTGCAACAGCAGCAAAACTTATCGCAGCCCTCAAAGCTACCTGAACGCTCAACAGCAAAGCGGCATCAAGAAATTGCAGAAACTTCTAGACAAGAACATCAACCGCATGTTCGACCGCGCAGAACCGAAACATCAAAAGCAATGGCTTTGTCGTGATAGTCTAATCATCGTTGACTTTTCATACAAAACTTTGGTGCAATTATCTTGCCAAGATTGCACCAAAAACGGTGTATGAAATACAGAAAACTTTGAATAAGGCACCCCATTATTTTACAGAATTCATTGATAAAATTTCACGATAATACTTCATAAAAATTACAAACTTTAACTTTGTTCCATGCGAATAAGGTCAATTTTTTCAATCATTCAAATAGGCACTCTTCTTTGAAGAAAACGCTATGAAAATAATAAAAGGCAAAAAATGTAAAAAAGAAGATTTTAAAAAAATAATGTTACCATTTGAAAGGAAATATGCATGAAAGAAAACACAGAACATTGTGCCTCCTCTACACCGGAAGAATTGCAAGAACAACACTCTGCAATTAATGCAGCCATTTCAAAGCAAATCAATGAAGAAGCGCAAAAATTTTTCTACCCCAATAGCAAAGTGCTTAAAAATAAATACCGCATCAAAGATAACGAAATATTAAAAGAACGCTGTTCTAATGATGTAAAAGAAGAAATGATAAAACTGCACCAAGAACCTCTACCAGAGCAGTTTAATGCCTCTTATCTAAAATACCTTCATCAACGCCTCTTTTCCCGCACATTTGAATGGGCCGGACAAACGCGCGAAGAGCCTTTTACATTTGAAGATGGCACTGTTGCTTCTATGCCCATTTTGAAAAGAAAAGAATTTACAAAACCTTTTGCGATTGGCAGAAAAATACAGGAGGAACTAGAAAAGTTAGATAAAACACTTGCTGAAAAGAATAATTTACAAGACTTAACTCGCGAAGAATTCGTTGAACAAGCAGCTGGTATAATGATAGATTTGCACCACTTGCATCCTTTCAGAGAGGGCAATAGGCGCACAAAGAGACTGTTTGTTGAAAAACTCTCTCAAGCAGCAGGACATGAGCTAGACTTTTCTCTTGTGAGCAAAAAACGTAAAAACTTTGTCCGCGTCGCTGCCATGGAACATGGCGACCCAGAGCCTATGAAGCATCTTCTTGAGGATATCTCAAATCCAGAAAAATTGCTCCTCTTACGAGAATTCACCAACTCTATGAGAGAGCTTGGATTAGATGAAAAAAATTATCATCTCGCTGTCGTTGCAAAAGAAGGAGAAACCTATCATGGTACCTATAGAGGCAGTGGACCCAATGGCTTCATGCTTGATGCCAACGGCATTTTCATCTTGGGAAATAAAAAAGATCTCACCCCAGAGCAAATACAGACATTAAAAATCGGTGACGCCCTCTCCTTTACAGCACCAAAAGTTCAAAAACCAGAAAAAAACCAGAAAAAAACATTGCTTCCAGAAGAAAAAGAAGAAAAAAGAGCCACTCTTAAAAACGATGAAATAACTGAAAAGAGCAAAGACAAAACATCCATTCAAACAAAGAAAAAGGGAAAATCCTATTTTTCACCATGGATTGCCTCTCATGTTTTACATGACAGCGTTGAAGTTATGCCCAAAAGTTTGCAAGCACAAGAAAAAGAACAAATGACACAACCAATTGTTCAATCGGCTTCCGCTATGAGGCAAATGCAAAAAGATTTTCAAAAAAACATTTTACAAAGCAATAATACAGCGACAAATGATCCAATATCTGTCAAAATGACAAAGGAAACACGCTCTGATCATCCAGAAATAGAAAAACAGCCTATCAAAAAAGCAATGGCATACTGGGATACTGGTACAAGAAAAACGGACACAATCCCTCTCACCTTACAAGAGAAATTATCATCACCACCTGAAACCGAAGAAAATAAGACAATACACCGTAATTTCTTTTACCCCAATAGTATCACCTTAAAGAATAAATATGGAATAAAAGACTACGGAAAATTAAAAGTGCAATGTGCCCATGATACAACAAAAGCAATCATTCATCTGCGCCAAGAAGCGCCACCACAAAAACTAACCTCCACATATCTCCAATATATTCATCACACCCTATTTAAAAATACTTTTGAATGGGCCGGACAAACACGCGAAAAACCATTTACATTTGAAGATGGTACCGTTGCTTATATGCCAATGATGAAAAAAGCTGGTATTTCTTTTGCCTCAGCAAAACAGATACAGGAGGGACTAGAAAATTTAGATAAAATACTTGCTGAAACGAATAGTTTAAAAGGCTTAACCTGCGAAACATTTGTTGAATATGTCACTGAAATGTTGATACAGCTCAACTATACCCATCCTTTCAGAGAAGGTAATGGACGCACGCAACGAATGTTTTTTGAAAAACTTGGGCAAGTTGCTGGCCACACACTCGACTTTTCTCTTGTAACAGAAAAACGTATGAATCTTGCCAGCATTGCATCGCTAAAACATAACGATAAAGAAGAAATGAAACATCTGCTTGAAGATATCTCAAATCCAGAAAAAATACTTATTTTAAAAGAATTCATGGACAGTATGAAACATATCGGGCTTGAGAGTATTCATCATCATCTTATTATAACAGCAAAAGAAGGTCATACCTATAAAGGCTTTTACAGAGGCAGTGGACCCAATGGCTTTATGCTTGATGCTAACGGAATTTTCATCTTGGGAAATAAAAAAGATCTCACCCCAGAGCAAATACAGACATTAAAAATCGGTGACGCTCTCTCCTTTACAGCACCAAAAATTCAAAACCAGCAAGAAGTGCTTATCCCCGCACAAACAATAGCCCCCCTTACCAACAATGAAATTGCCACAAGGATAAAAAACAACGTTTCCATTCAAGCAAAAAGAAAAGAAATAGAAACTTTGTGCCAAATCATTTATGGCAATCGTCATATTTTGCGGGAAAGAATTGAGATGATCCATGAAAATCATACTGAAGGAGAACAACTCTCCTATCAAATTTCCACCTCCCCCCAATCTATTTCTAAGCTTTCTGGTAGCAATGTATTTGGCATAAAAAACAACGCGCGCGCCCATGCTGAAGCAAATATTTTGCCCCTCTGTAAAGCCATTGATCGTTATATCAATATTTCTAAACAAACAGAAAGAGACATTCTCCATACCCATCATGTAAAACAAAGGCGGTGTGAACAGTCGGTAGAAATACCTAAAGCTTGGATAACAAATCTCTTTTCCGTGTCAAAAACACAACAGCAAGAAACGTTATCAAACTCTCCCGAATTAAGGGGGGAGATAAGGACTTATATCAAAAAAATCAATGAGCGCTTATCCTCAAGCGAGCATGAAGCTATAAAAGAAAATAATCCTGAAAGACTTGCGAAGAGTCTTGGCACATCAACCATCAAAGCAAAAGAGATTATGGAAATAGTCAAGCAGATAAAAGAGATAGAACAGCATATACAACCCATGTATTTTTATAATCATAAATTCGATGAGCGTTTCGCACCAAACCAGCATCAATCTATAAAGAAAAACAATGAAAAAAAATGTTCCAACACTCTTGATAAAGAGGCAATTAAAGTGCAAAAAATGACAGAAAACGTCAATCAGAATCCCAAAAGACAAGAAAATATTCAACCTCACAAAACGGCACACGCAAAAGCAATGGCAATGAATGTCTAAAAGGTTCATAAACTTTAACTTTTTCGCCCCCTCTGGTAAAAATGATAGCCTTTATCCCCCTTGCCTTCATCGGCAAATCAATCGCACCTCAAAGAGAATGGAAACCATGAGAGAGTAATTTTTATCTTATTTCCTCAGATTTTATCCTCATCAACTGTGAAAAGAAACCTGAACAGGAAAAATGCTGTTGAAAGATCATGTCTTCCTATCCTCTTGTTTATGTAATCTCTAAAATGGGAGGGCCGGCAAATTTGGGGAAAACATAAAGCCGTAAAAGTGAAAACCAATCACCAACTTTACCATTACCTTTTAGCTCAGCCTTACGACTTTTTAAAAGATCTAAAGCGCTGTTTTCTTAATAATGAATAAATAATGGAAATGGCGCATTGCTCCACGCTTTTATTTTATTGGCGTTCTTTTAATAGGGTCACACCCCTCACATAAAACAGAACGGTATTGGCTTACACTATTCACGATATCACACCATAAAGGGAAATGATCATTA
Organism: Bartonella sp. AC10YNML; assembly: GCF_042196825.1. Lineage (NCBI taxonomy): Bacteria > Pseudomonadati > Pseudomonadota > Alphaproteobacteria > Hyphomicrobiales > Bartonellaceae > Bartonella > Bartonella sp. AC10YNML. Next base: position 62,255 of record NZ_JBHIRA010000010.1, read on the forward strand.
TATATCCCTTCAAACTGTTATGATATCACTCGCATATTTCAGTTTGAAAAAGAAATTTTAATTATTTTATGGCAACAATAAAAATTTTAATGCAACAGTAAACAAGGAGCATAAAAAAGTCTTCAAGCACCATTGTTGACAGAAAGATAAACACCGTCGTAAAACGCTTTCAAAAAGTCTCCTTGATTAGGATAGAGATCAGATTTTTACGATTTAAAACAGTTTATTTCTCCTGTCATCGCTTCTCTTTTACAACAAAGTTGATATATCTTTATGACATTGATTAAAAAAATTGCGACAGTTGCTTCCGGAACCCTCATGAGCCGTATTTTTGGCTTCGTACGCGAAATGCTTATGGCAGCAGCCCTAGGGACAGGTCCTGTTTCTGATGCCTTTAACGCTGCTTTTCGTTTTCCCAATACATTTCGTCGTTTTTTTGCTGAAGGTGCCTTTAACGCTGCTTTCATTCCTCTTTTTGCAAAAAAAATCACTGAAGAAGGCCACGAAACGGCATGCAAATTTGCAGAAGAGGTCTTTGGCGTTCTCTTTTCACTGCTCTTACTGTTAACGATTGCGATGGAACTCAGTATGCCTTTTTTGGTACGAACCATTATTGCTCCAGGTTTTACAGAAGATGTAACAAAATTTAACGCTACAATTCACTTTACTGCAATCATGTTTCCCTATTTAACCTGCATGTCGCTTGCTGCCATGATGGGGGGTATGCTTAATGCTCTACGACGCTATTTTATTGCCGCCATTGCTCCACTCTTTTTAAACATTGTTCTGATTGGTGTGCTTGCCTATGCTTGGATCTATAAACTTGACGCTTGGCATATCGGTTTAAATCTCTCTTGGGGTGTGTTGGCAGCAGGGCTTCTTCAACTCACCTTAATTGCCCTTGCTTTACGTCAAAGTGGAATGAAAATTTCCTTCCGCCAGCCCCATTTTAGTCCTAATGTTCGCAAGCTGTTAACTTTAGCATTTCCAGCAGCCATCACGGGTGGCATCACGCAAATTAATTTGCTCATTAATACCAACATTGCTTCTAGTCAATCAGGTGCTGTTTCTTCTTTAATGTATGCGGATCGTCTTTATCAATTGCCTTTAGGCGTAATCGCCATTGCCGTTGCAACGGTTCTTTTACCAGAGTTAACACGCGCTTTGCGGAGCAAAAAGCATAAAGAAACCCACCATTTACAAAACCGCTCTATTGAATTAACATTGTTGTTAACACTTCCAGCATCCATCGCTTTTTTGCTGCTCTCCACTCCCATTGTCAGTTTGCTCTTTGAACGAGGACAATTTACCAGTCAATCAACACACCATGTTGCACAATTACTGGAGCTTTATGGACTAGGACTTCCAGCTTTTGTTCTTATTAAGGTCTTTATTCCTAATTTTTTTGCCCATGAAGATACCAAAACACCGATGGTTTTTACAGGTATTTGCGTTTTTATCAATATCGGTCTCGCCTTAACATTATTTCCTATTCTATCTGCACGAGGCATTGTTATTGCTGAAATTACCTCTGGATGGGCCAACACCCTGTTGCTGTGGAGTGTCCTTATCAAACGCGGTTATTGGAAATACGACTTCCAACTAATAAAGCGAATATTATGTCTCATGATGGCAACTCTTTTGAGTGCACTAGCCCTCTATTACGGATTGAATGTATTTAGTTTTTTGTCTTTTCCTTTATCCTCACAAGCATCCTTTTTCTTGCGCGCGATCACCTTAGCTGGGATCATGATTGGCATATTTTTTATCTATTTTAGTACCTATTTTTTATTCAACACCCGTTCCTTTTTTCACACGCTTAAAAATTTGAAAAAACGCTCATAATATCTATACTTTGTCAAAAACAATAAAATGAATAACCTTAATTGAAGAAAGAGCACTCCTATGGATACCTTCACACCACTTGTCTTTTCCGGCGTACAACCGAGTGGTCATTTACATCTTGGCAATTATCTTGGAGCCATTCAGCGTTGGGTTGAACTGCAAAACTCTCATCACTGTCTCTATTGTGTTGTGGATATGCATGCGCTCACAGTCAACCCAGATCCCCTTACTTTACGCGAATCCACCAGAACAGTGACAGCAGCTTTTTTAGCCGCCGGTATTGATCCTCAAAAACACATTATTTTTAACCAATCACGTGTTTTTCAACATGCTGAACTCGCCTGGATTTTTAATTGTGTTGCCCGTATCGGCTGGCTTCAACGCATGACACAATTTAAAGATAAAGCGGGAAAAGATCGCGAAAAAGCATCCATCGGGCTTTTTGCTTATCCCACTTTGATGGCTGCTGATATTTTAGTCTATCGTGCAACGCATGTTCCAGTAGGCGAAGATCAAAAACAGCATGTTGAACTCACACGCGATATTGCACAAAAGTTTAACAACGACTATGCACAGCGTATTGCCGAATTAAATTTTGGCGTCTCTATGCAAACGGATGAAGAAAAAAGACAAGGCTTTTTTCCTCTTCCAGAAGCACTGATTGGAACAACAGCCACACGCGTTATGTCTTTGCGCGATGGGACGAAAAAAATGTCAAAATCAGATCCTTCAGATTTTTCACGCATTAATTTGACCGATGATGCTGATCTTATCGCAAAAAAAATACGTAAAGCCAAAACGGATTCGGCCCCTCTTCCCGATACCCTTGCCGCTTTAAAAGAACGACCAGAAGTAGATAACCTGCTTGGTATTTATGCCGCCTTTGCCAAAGTTAGCAAAGAAAAGATTCTTTTAGAATTTTCTGGTCAACAGTTTTCGCATTTTAAAACAGCTCTAGCCGACCTTGTTGTCCATAAGCTTGCCCCTATAACAGAAGAATTACGTCGCCTTCATAAAGAAAGCGGTTATATCGACTCTGTTTTGCATGATGGCGCTAAACGTGCTAGTATGCTTGCAGAAGAGAATATGAAAAAAATTCGTGAAATTGTTGGATTTTTGCACGATACATAAAAATAATAAAACTAAAAACTGTAGAGAGCAAAAAAATCGTTTGTACAAAATAGAGAAAGTGCATGATTTCCAAACCCCAAAATCCGAAAAAAGAACCAAAGAAAAAAAACTTAGTTATTATCGATGAAACACCAGAGTGTCGGCGTGCCGTTGCGTTTGCCGCACAGCATGCCCAAAATACCAGTAGAACATTGGTATTACTTTGTGTCGTTGATAGTGTAGAATTTCAACATTTTCTGGGTGTAAACAACCTTATGCGTACAGAATCAAAGCAAAGTGCTCATAAAATATTAGGAGACATTGCCAGTGAAGTCCGCACCACCCATGCGCTTGAAACAGAAATAGTAGTGCGTGAAGGAAAAAAAATTGATGAGATTTCTAAACTGATCGACGAAGATAAAAGGATTGCACTGATTGTTTTAGCAGCCAGTGGACATACAGAAGGACCAGGACCCCTTGTTCAATTAATCGGGAATAAAGGGACAGCTTTTTCAATCCCTGTCATTGTTATTCCTAGCAATCTTGCCGATGAAGATATTAGATCTATTGCCTAAAAAATATAATTTTCTACAATGTAAGATCTTCCCAAGCCTTCATTATAAAAGGAGAATCTATGTTTATTCAAACTGAAACCACCCCAAACCCTGCAACACTTAAATTCCTGCCAGGACGCGTGGTTCTTTCTGAGGGCGTATTAGAATTTCGTGACCGTGAAGAAGCAGCTAAAAACTCACCTTTAGCGGCTAAACTGTTTAATATTCCCAATATCAATGGTGTCTTTTTAGGCTATGATTTTATCACCGTGAGCAAAAAAGAAGGAGAATGGCAACATCTTAAGCCCGTCATTTTAGGCACAATTATGGAACATTTTCTATCCAATGAGCCAGTGATCACCACCAACGCCACAACACAAGCACAAACCCATGCCCTTAACGAAGAATTTTATGACGAAAAAGATGCTGATATTGTCTTAACCATTAAAGAGCTCCTTGAAACGCGTATCCGCCCCGCAGTTGCCAATGATGGTGGAGACATTACTTTTCGTGGATTTGAAAATGGTATTGTTTATCTCAATATGCGCGGCGCCTGCGCTGGATGTCCCTCTTCAACGGCAACCCTCAAACATGGTATTGAAAATCTTTTACGTCATTTTATCCCTGAAGTTTTAGGCGTTGAAGCCATGCCACAATAAATATTGACCTCAATAGGTAAAACAACCACATTGATTGCCCTTCTTCAACAGCGCTCAAACATGGAGTGCAAAAATCTTACATCATTTTATTCCTGAAATTTTAGAAGTGAGCTATGCAGCCATAAAAATACAGTACTGTAAAAAAATCTAAATAAAATGCTCCCTTCGCTCACCTTTCACCTCCACATATGCCTTAAAAAGCTTTCTGCCCCTTAAGAGCATAAGTTGTTTCAATAAACCAATCGCATAGACAGAAATAGAACGCATAGGGATGTGCATTTTAAATTTATTTTGTTTCATAATCTTGTCATGCAATTTTAACTAGGAAAACACGACCTCGTTACAAAAAAAGAAAATCCCCAAAAAAACATTGCAAGATAGAGTACCCATTTGCTTCATCTTTCTCAGCTCTCCCAACGACAAAATCATGCAAAATACTTCTTGTAGCAAACCGGCACCATCATTATATCTGCCAGCCCCCAATGTTGCGACAGCCCTTGGCACTTAAGACGATTCATAAGAGCCATTTTTAATCCTTTCTTGTACAGTTTTTACCCACACGCCAGCCCCTCTTGTGGTGTGCAAATAAGTGATTTTAATTGATTCAACATGGAACAAATTTGAAATGAGAGAATCCACGTTATTCGGGATTCTAATTCAATATGAATAACGCTAATTTATTATTATAAATCAATATGTTGTAGCAGAAAATTGACAAAAATCATATTTTGCAACTTGAATGAGAATTCTGACATTCTTCTTATTTCAATTCTGTTTTTATTGCATCAATGAAAATCGTCCGCTTACACAGCACAAACTGGATAATAACAAAAACTATTTTTAATAGCGCTTATAAACACTTTTAAATATAGGAACTGTTGCAACATTGAGAGCTGGAAAAAAATGCATGATGATGCTACCTTATCAGTATCTCGTACCGATCTTTTCCTATTTTTGAGTCAAAAATTCCCCTCTAGCACCTTGAATCTGATCTCCATAAATATAGCGAGGAAGATGTGTACAAATACTTGTAAAAATAAATAAATGTAAAATCAGATCTATTATGGTTGTTTTGGAAGTCATTTGAGAAAAAGTGGGAATATTTTTTCAATTCAGCAGAAATAAGTTTGTTACTTTACGGCATCGTTCTCTTCATAAAGCGCATACCTTTATTGTTGCTTGTAAATCAACATCTACCCCTTCTCATCACAATATGTTTAAAAGAAAAGACAGTGTCAGTATTTCTCTACTATATATATTTTTCCAACCCTCAAGGTTGCAATAGCCCTTGGCACTTGAGATGGTTCATAAGAGGCCTTTTTACTACTTTCTTGTACCATGTCACTCCACACGGATCTCCCCGCCTGTAACATGCAAGAGACATGATTTTGATTGATTCAACACGGAACAGATCTGGAGCTCTCATTCAACATGCAAAATAGTGAATTATCTTTATAAATCAAATTATTGCTGTACGTATCTTTTATATCCCAATAAGGGCATATATTGCATCTATCTGATTGGCATAATTAGTGAAATAAGAAAAGAAATACAAAAACAATTGCAATAGGATAAACGTCTAAACTTTTTTCACAAACTCCGACTTTAAACTCATCTGCCCAATCCCAGGAATTTTGCAATCAATATTATGATCCCCATCTACCAAGCGAATATTCTTTACCTTCGTCCCCCCTTTTAAAACAGATGAAGCGCCTTTTACTTTCAGATCTTTTATCACCATAACAGTATCGCCATTTGTCAAAATCTGACCATTGGCATCATAAACAGTATCGGAAAGAACAGCGGCATCGTTCTTTTGTGGCCATTCATGTGCGCATTCAGGACACACAAAATTTTCACCATCTTCATAAGTATAAAGACAATCACAACGAGGACATTTGGGATATTGGGTCATAAATTCCCCTTTTTTAGAAAAATCATTCATTATGACGGTCATAAAACAAGAAATGCTTATTGTCCATTATTTTAGAAAAATACGTCCCTTTGTTTCATTCCCCATCTGCCAACTATGTTTGTCAATGCGATCACCACAGACAAGACGTTAATTTATAAGAATGATTTATCATTGTACACCTTAAATAAGCCCCTACCTATCATAAAATTTACTCCCTTCATTCTCTCTTATAAATCAATCAAAATCATTTTCTTATCCGTCACAAATGAAATTAACGAATGGATAAAAAATGAAAAAAGGAACATCTCTTAATAAATTCTCTCAAAGAGCGAAGCACGATTGAATATTGCGAGAAAAGAAAGTGATGCCTTAACTTGACCTTTTATTTTAAGTAAAAATAACGGTTATAATATTAGAGAATATGTTGATTTATAATCATCATCAATGGTTTTGTATATTGAATAGAACACCCGAATATTTTAAGATTTTCTTATTTCAAATCCTCTTCTATTGAATCAACCAAAGCCTTGCGCTTGCATGTTACAAGTGGAAAGATGCACATTGGGAACTAATCAATAAGTGTGATGGAGCTGGGCTTACTCTCTCATAAAAATGGTGGTGCTCAATGTTGTCACTGCCCTTGGCACAAAAGATGATTGATTCATAAGAGGTGTTTTTAGTTCTTTTTTGTACAGTTTTTATCCACACGGCTCTCCCCACTTGTTATGTGCAAATGAATGGTTTTAATTGATTCAACATGGAATAGATTTGAGATGAGATAATCTTACAATATTGGAGAGCTCTCATTCAAATTGAATAATACTAAATTATTATTATAAATCAATTTATTATCCAATATATATCGACCATTATATTCTTCTCGAGGATTTACCGTTATCTCCTACATGAACAGCATTCCATAAAGAAGGGCGTAAGTGTATTGAGAGAGGCTTTTTAAATAAGCATATGAAATGCGCAATAACGACAGTGTTCTGTTTTGCATGAGGAACATCATCCTATTAAACAAACACTTCTATCAAACCATCAGAAACCATTGGGCATAAATGCTCCGATTATGCTGGATTATAATTGCCTACAGCATTCGGTTTTAAGAAGCACGCAGTTTTAGGAATCGGATCGATATGTAAAGGTGAAAAAAACAAAGCGAGCTTGAAAATGGAGTTAAGCTCTTCCTTATGGCAAATAAAATCATGCCCCTAAAAACATACCCCATGTGATCAATCATCATACCTTTACAAAAAAACATTCCAATGATCTTAGGTAATAATATCAGGGTGGTCTCGTCCCAATACTTGTTGTATGTTTAGTAGTTTTAGTGCCACCTGTTGCAAAGGTTGGAGAACTTCTTGCGGATTAAAATTGTGTTTGCGTGGATCACTTTCATACTGTTCAAAATAAAGTCGTAAAGTAGCACCCAGTGTTCCTGTTCCCGACAAACGGACTACCAACCGTGCTCCATTCTTGAAAAAAATACGGATACCTTGCCGCGTGCTAACGCTCTGATCAACAGGATCATGATATGTAAAATCGTCTGCTTTTTTGACGAAAAATCCAGAAATTTCAGTTCCTGAATGTGGTAAGTGTGCACGCAAATGTTCTATAATTTCCAAAGCTTTATCGGCTTCGACTTCTTCATAATCATGCCGTAACGTGTAAAAACGCCCATAGGTGTACCAATGCTGTTGAACAATTTGTGCGACAGTTTTTTCTGTTACCGCTAAAAGATTTAACCAAAATAGGACAGCCCATAAACCATCTTTTTCACGGATATGATGAGACCCAGTTCCAAAGCTTTCTTCACCACAAAAGGTTACTTTCCCCGCATCCAAAAGCGTTCCAAAAAACTTCCATCCCGTTGGTGTTTCAAAAAATTTTAATCCTTTTTTTTCCGCGACCAGATCAGCAGCACGCCCCGTCGGCATAGAACGCGCTATCCCCACAACACCTTTTCGATATCCTTTAATGAGGTGTGCATGCTCAGCCATAATAGCCAGAGAATCTGACGGCGAAACAAATTGCCCACGACCAATAATGAGGTTACGATCTCCATCACCATCAGAGGCTGCGCCAAGATCTGGTCCTTTCTCTGACATCAATAAATCATAAAGAGCCTTAGCATAAACCAAATTGGGATCTGGATGACCACCTCCAAAATCTGGCAAAGGAATACCATTAACCACCGTCCCTTCAGAAAATCCTAAGCATTTTTCAAAAATTTCATGAGCATAAGGCCCTGTTACCGCATGCATGGCATCAAACCGTAAAGTAAGACCTCGAGCAACAGCCTTGGCAATACAGTCAAAATCAAAAAGCTCCTGCATCAAAGCAACATAATCAGCGACAGGATCAATAATATCAATCCGCATGGCTCCCATAAAGATCGTACCTTGCCTATCTAAATCAACATCTGGTGCTTCAAGAATTTTATAAAAAGAAAGACGTTGCGATGTTGCAAAAATAGCATCACATAAAGAATTAGGAGCGGGTCCCCCATTAGAAATATTATATTTAATACCACAATCTCCTTCTGGACCACCAGGATTATGGCTTGCAGAAAGAATAAGTCCACCATGGGCATGAGTTTTACGAATAAGATGCGAAACAGCAGGTGTAGAAAGAATACCGCCCCTTCCCATTTTAATAAGAGAGACACCATGCGCCGCTGCCATCTTCAACACAATCTGAAGGATAGTACGATTAAAAGTGCGCCCATCCCCCCCAAGAATTAACATTTTTCCTTCAAGAGGCCCAATGTTATTAAAAAGAGACTGTATAAAGTTTTCTACATAATGGGGTTGTTGAAAAACAGACACTTTTTTGCGCAAACCAGATGTTCCCGGTTTTTGCCCCTCAAAAGCCGTGGTCAAAACTGTCTTTATGGTCATATCCATACCTTTATATTCTTTCCTATAATTTTAAGGTGAAGAGTATCCAAAGTCGACCATTAATTCTACTTGACGGAAGTGTGAAATATTTGCACACTCGTTAGAAGTAAGAATTTTTTAAGAAGCCCTTTTATTTAAAACGATCTTTCCCATATGTTTTTAAATACGAAGGCTGTTTTAAAACAAAATTTTCGTAAAAGAATACAGGAGCATCATGATGATGAAAAAAACAGTTCCCAATGTAACATTCCACACACGCGTACGCGATGAATCAATGGCTGGAGACAATCCTTATCGGTGGCAAGAAGTTAGCAGCGATGCTTACTTTAAAGGAAAGCGTGTTATTCTTTTTTCTCTTCCTGGAGCTTTTACCCCTACTTGCTCAACCTTTCAGCTGCCTGACTTTGAAAAACTCTATGATGAATTTAAACACGCTGGTATTGATGAAATTTATTGCCTTTCCGTCAATGATGCTTTTGTCATGAATGCTTGGGGAAAAGCACAAAATATCAAAAACGTGAAATTAATTCCCGATGGCTCTGGTGAGTTCACACGCAAAATGGGTATGCTGGTTGCAAAAGACAATGTTGGTTTCGGCATGCGATCATGGCGCTATGCAGCTGTTATTAATGATGGTGTGGTTGAACAATGGTTCGAAGAAGCAGGTTTTTCAGATAATTGTGCAACAGATCCTTACGAAGTTTCTTCACCACAAAATGTTTTAAAAGCCTTGAAAAGCTAATTCCAACCCCGAATCGTCCATTTAAACAAAATTTTACGACACAAATTTCCTGAGCAGGAAAGTTTGTGTCGTTTATTTTTTGCAACATCTATTCGTGAAAGCAGACCCTATAAGTTTATTGTGTGCCTTCTGTGAGAAAAGATTAAAGCAATAATTTTTTCAATAAATATTTTATGTTCTAACGGCTTTGTAAAAGCTTGAAAAATTGCTGATGAAAAATCTGGCCCCGTTGTGGTACTAAAAAATCAAAGAATTAAAAGCTGTTGCACGCTATCAAAAAATGCTGATGCAATTGCCAAATGCGCAAATTCATGCAAAACTCTCTCGGAAACATCAAGGATTAACATATAGATAAACTATGCAAAATCAACGCTGAGCTCCTCATGTTGAGAAAAACTTTATGTTGAAAATGGTTTGATTTATAATTTCTCATATTAAATGAGAGGAGCCGAATATCATAAGATTGTTTTATTTTATCCCTTCTTATATTGAATCCCTTAAAACTATTTTTTTGCTCATTAGCAAGGGGGATTGGCATATGAATAAACCATTAAAAAGAGTGAAAATGCTTCTCGTAAATGCTTTCAAAGGCGAAAGCTGTGAACATTAAGACTGCAAGGTACACAAAAGCATCAAGAGAGAAAATACAGATCAAACATTTGTTTGAAGAGGCGCACAGTTCAAATTGAGTTATGTCTCATAAAAAATAATCAAACACGGCATAAAAACAGCTCTGCATAAAGAACCGTTTATAAAGAAGATTCAATCAAAACAAATCCCGCAAACATTCCAATTCACATACCATAAACAAACTCATTACTGTTCTCATAGCCATTTATTCTAAGCTTTTATTTTTCTCTAAGAGAAAAACGGTTAAAGGAGTTGTTTATTCGGGTATTCTACCGTAAAACGTGCTTCTATCTCTTCCTCTTCATCGAACTCAAAATCTTCATCACATTCAGGAAGACCAAAAATATCTGGATTGATGAAATAACAATCTTTTTTTGTCCCCTTCGCTACAATTTTATTTGTTTCTAATTCTTTGATACCTTCTTTAAAACTTTCAAAATTAAGATATTCTGGTTCTTGAATTGAAAGATCGCAAGTCAAAAATTCTTCAAGAATATCAAGATCCAATGTTATCTGATCAAACCATAAATCCACATTATCCCCCTCATCTAACATTTTCCCTAATTGCCACAACATCACAAAAAATGCTTTCATACCATTAAATGATAACCCAAAAATCATACGCCGACATGACGAGGCGCCTGAAAAGGTAATTTGCGGAAGATCTTCAAATCCGAAATTTGAAGGAGGAAGTTTAAATGATTTTCCAATATTCTCAGGTCTTTCAAGAATAAAGGGATTTCGTTCATAGAGCAGAGTAAAATCATATTGGACCATTTTCATTTCTCCGTTAAAGAATTGATTTTATGAAAAATGCATATTATCAGTAGGTTACCATTATAGCAGCTTACAATTCATCCAAACATGCTCCTGTAAAAAATTGTTCGATTTAAGTCATTCCATTGTTTTTTGAAGCTTAAAAAGTTTTTTAGGATAAAACGCTCTAGTTCTCCCTCCTTTTGCAATAAGGCTAGATTTTGTAATGTCCAAGAAGAGAACATCAAAGGATTTGATACTCATAGATGAGAATTCAAAGATGAAGCCAATATAAACTGTCAATATTTTATAAACTTTTTCAGAAGCATTACGTGAAACCCTTTAATTTTCTCAGAGTTTTTGTTCGTTACTATTTTTTTTGCACATTTTAATGCATTATCATCGCATCCTCAGAAGGGCACATTTTATAGCGAATAGCGCTTACTTTTATCTCTTAAAAAATCTCTCTTTTATGCCGCACGCACTTCAAAACCCCACTTTTGAACGCGTGTGCCAGCACGTATAAACGAGCAAAGCACAAATTTCAAAAATTGAATCTCAACTTTTCCGAATATTTCAGGTAATCCTTTCGATAAAGACTTTTACCATTATCACTTTTGGGTAGCTAAAATATTCTGTACCGTTTTGACCAATTGATCTTCATCAACCGTCACTTGTGCTGGTCGACTTTCACGCCATGTTTGATTATCTTTGATCTCATGAGATAACCGCGCCCCTTCAATCAAATCTTTAATCTGTATTTTTCCGCTCTCACGTTCTTGTGAGCCTTGGATAACCACACAAGGCGCTTGGCGTCGATCCGCATATTTCATCTGCGCTTTTATCCCCGATGCCCCCAAATAGAGCTCAGCACGAATTCCCGCACCACGCAACTGCATCACCATTTTTTGATAACCAGCAACCGCCTCTGGCTCTTTATCCATCATCAGCACCACAACCGGCCCTGTTGTCTCCTTCATAGGCAACTTTCCAAGATTTTGCAAAGCAGCGATCAAGCGTGAGACCCCGATTGAAAAACCTGTTGCTGGAATGTTTTCACCACGAAAGCGTGCCACCAATCCATCATAGCGCCCACCACCACCAACGGAGCCAAAAACAACTTTCTGCCCATCATCATTGAAAACATCAAACAGCAACGTAGCCTCAAAGACAGGACCTGTATAATAATCCAGTCCACGCACCACCGATGGATCAATCTTGATACGATTCTGAAAACCATTTGCGGCAAAAATTGCTTGCATTTCCTCAAGCTCACGAATTCCCTCACGCCCTTGAACATGATCACCAACCACTTCTTTAAGAGCCTCAAGCGTTTCTTCTGCTGTTTCAGCTCCAGCAGCAGTTAAGGTAAGAATACACTCAATCTCTTTATCCTTAAGCTCCGCCCCTTTTGTAAAGTCACCACTTTCATCCAAACGCCCTTTTCCCAAAAGCAAACGCACCCCTTTAGAACCAAATTTATCCAGTTTATCAATTGCTCTTAAGACAGTTAAGCGCTTTTCAGCCTGCTCATTTCCCCCCAAACCAATTTTCTCTAAAACGCAATCGAGAATTTTTCGGTTATTCAGACGAATGGCATATTCATGATGCTGAAACCCTAGTTTTTCCAAACTATCGGCTGCCATCATACAAATTTCGGCATCAGCTGCTACCGTTGGTGTTCCAACAATATCCGCATCAAACTGCATAAATTGCCGAAACCGCCCTGGACCTGGTTTTTCATTGCGAAAAACAAAGCCAAGACGATAACTGCGATAAGGTTTTGGCAAAACTTCAAAATTCTCTGCAAAATAACGAGCAAGAGGAGCAGTCAGATCATAGCGCAAAGACATCCATTGCTCATCATCATCTTGTAGCGAAAAAACGCCCGCATTTGGACGATCTGAATCCGGTAAAAACTTACCCAGCACATCTGTATATTCAAAAATTGGTGTTTCCAGTGCTTCAAAACCATAAAGTTCATAAACTTCACGAATTTGCGCAATCATTGTTTCAGTTGCATACAACTGTGCACTTGTACGATCAACAAACCCACGGGGTAAACGGGCTTTGGTTTTTTCTTGTTTTGATAACATATTTTTCTCTAACAACAATATATATTCACCGATAACGTGTGTCTATCTTATAGAAACAAACGCTGCAATACCTTTATCAACTGGAAACTGGTAACAATATGCATAAGCTTTTGCTTTTAAAAAATGCAAACCTTTACCCTTAAGGCAATCTACTGAAAATATTTGCATTTTCAATAGGAACATAGCCCCCCGCTCAACATGAAATGCACGCTTAACATTCAATGAAAAGACATCTGTGCTTGTTGAAAGAAACCACAAAGCAACTGTTGATTCTGGATAAATCGGAAACATCCCCCTCAAAAGCCCTCCCTCTCAGAATTCTTCAGATTTATTACAGATGCAAAAATCCTCAAGACATCAGTGTGCTTTGCGCTTGTTCTGCAAAATGATTGATAACATTTTTTAAATCAACAATATTTCGTCCAGCATCTGTAATAGAGCGTGATACAGAGGGAATAACATTCTGCCAAAGTCTTTGTGGAAATTGATTTGCTAGTTGTGTCATTGTTCCACCTTGGGTGCCAATACCTGGAACGAGAAACAGACTACTGTTTAACTGCTCAATTGTATCTTTTGATTCAGATCCTAATGTCGCTCCTATAACCGCACCTATGGGGCCAATATTATGATGGAGAACCGAAGACTGACTATTATAATCACAAATACACTGTGCAAGATGAAGAGAGAGTGTCTGGTCACCAATAAGCGCATTTCGTATTTGTTTCCCCTCTGGATTAGAAGACTGAACCACTACAAAAACCCCTGCTCCTGTTTCTTCAGCAACCTTTATCAGAGGAATAAGAGCATCAAAACCCAAAAAAGGATTAATTGTCATGGCATCAGCTTTGAACGCACTGCTTGAACCAAGCCAAGCCTTACCATAGGCTTCAGCAGTAGAGCCAATATCCCCCCTTTTTGCATCCGCCAGAACCAATATGCCTTGTTCGTGTGCATTTTCAATCAGTTCTTTCAGAGCTTGAAGACCTTCCACACCATATAATTCAAAAAATGCGACTTGCGGCTTTATAATACCTACTTTACCCACAACTGCTGTTAAGAGAATATCACAAAAATCTTTTAGACCTTTATAATCAAAGCTTAGTTTCCACGATTGCAAAACTTTATGGCTCGGATCAAAGCCAATACAAAGAGGTCCATAGATTTCACGATTTTTAAAAAAAGTTGAACGAAACATTTTATATCCTAACAAGGTCTCTCTTTAAACTTTTTGATACAATCAAAAAGAAAAGCATTTGTCAAAAGAATACAATAGCGAAAACACAAAGAAGAGCTCTCTATACAAAGTGTGCTTTTATTCATGAAACATAAATATATTCCCATTCGTAACGCTTATCATATGTTTATCGACCAAGACGTTGTCATGAGATAAAAATTCAAATTTATGAAAGAATATAAACAAAGAAGCATCCATATTATTATGACCTCATAAAGCCCTATAAGCGTACCTTGTCGTTTTCACACCCTTTTTTATGATCAACAAAAACTCTCTATGAACGCGCTTTAAACAAAGTTTCAAAAGAAAATGCCCCACCATGATGATCTCGATCTTAACTTTAGATCTTTCCTATTCCTTTTTGGAACATAATTAGCAAAAAGGCATTGTATCTCCAGCATATTCAAGGAGATAAAACATGGAAACTCGCATTCCTGAAGACACACCATTCGATA
>NZ_JBHIRA010000011.1:0-60687 GCF_042196825.1 Bartonella sp. AC10YNML
AAAGATGATGTCACGCATCATGAAGTGGATTGCCTTCATTCTCTTTATGTTTGTAATAGATTTTTCCCGTTGCGTGGGCGCCATAGAGAATAGCTTCTCACATCTTGAAAGATGGATAACAAAAAGTTAGAACTCACAAAATCTTTCCTTTAAAATATGACGAAACAAGAATTTACACAGACACTGTTTGCGTGGATGGGTGGTAAACACTATCTGCGTAAGAAAATTATACCGATTTTAAATAGTATTGATCATGAAACCTATGTTGAACCGTTTTTAGGTTCAGGCGTTATTTTTCTAAACAAGCGACCAGCAAAATATTCCGTGATTAATGATTTGAATGGAGAGATCACGAATCTGTTTCAATGTGTTCAAAATCATTTTGATGATTTAGCCAAACGATTGGAGTGGTTTATTTGTTCAAGACAGTTGTTTTTTGACCTTGCAGCGCTTGACCCCGAAAGCCTTTCCAAAGTTGAAAGAGCCGCACGCTTTTTGTTTCTCCAATGTTGTGTCCTTTATGGGAAAAAAGATTACGTTTCTTTTAGTTTTGGAAGAAAGAGACCCGCTGGTTTTAATCCCGAAAAGCTATTATCAAGGATGAGACGTGTAAGGCAAAAATTGCTTGATACAACCATATTAAATTTGTCGTGGGAACGGGTTATCGAGCTCTTTGATGCGCCCGATAGTTTGTTTTATTTAGACCGGCCTTATTTTTTGCAAAGGAAATATTACAGTTCTGGAGATTTTGTTGAAGAGGATTTTGTCAGTATGGCAAAAGTTCTCAAGGGTATCCAAGGGAAATTTGTCTTGAGTCTGAATGATTGTGATGCGGTTCTAGAGATCTTTAAGGATTTTGACTTTTTAGAAGTTGAGACCCTTTGGACATCAGGATTTACTAAAAAACCACCCCGAAAAGAACTCTTGATTCGTAATAATTGAAGAAAATCATAAAAAGATTTGTTAGAATCAGAAGAAAATATTTCTTCTCTAATAGGACTTTTTATATGGTTACATCTTTTGGTAAAATTTTACGGAAACTTCGCATTGATCACTCCGAACGCCTCTTAGATATGGCTAAGAAATTAGACATATCTGTAGCATTTTTATCTTCTGTCGAGATTGGCAAAAAATCTGTTCCTGTAGGACTGGAGGAAAAGATCATAGAGCTTTATGGTTTAGATAAAGAGAAGGCTTCTCTCTTAAAAAAAGAAGCCTATTCTTGTCGAAAAAGTTTTACAATCAAGACTTCTGATCCGTTGAGGCGTGAAGCTGTTGGTGAGTTTGTTAGAAATTTAGAGAATTTTTCACAACAAACCGTAGCAGAATTAAAAGACTTTCTTGAGAAAGTTGGTAAAAAAAGAGGCGTCCTATAGAGATGTGTTGCAAAACCCTATTCCCTCACTTTTATTTACGCATCCCTCACTTAAAAAAAACATATGGAAAATCAATAAATTATTGTTGACATAAAATGCAATGGTGGGCGTGACAGGGATTGAACCTGTGACCCCTACGATGTCAACGTAGTGCTCTCCCGCTGAGCTACACGCCCATTCATTGATGTTGCATACACCATATAGAATGCCAAACGTCAATGCCTAATTTTATTTTCTCTTTCAACAGATGCAAATAACTTTAAAAAATACTTTTTAAGCAGCGATAAGGATCTTTTCAACTTCATTGACGAGTTCACGTAAGTGAAATGGCTTAGAGAGAACCTTTGCATCAGGAGGGGCATCACTATTTGAATTGAGTGCTACCGCTGCAAAGCCTGTAATGAACATTACTCGTAAATCAGGGTCAATTTCAGTAGCACGTCGTGCAAGTTCGATTCCGTCCATCTCTGGCATCACAATATCAGTCAGGAGAAGGGAAAATGGCTCTTCTTGTAAACGTTCATATGCGCTAATACCATTATCGAAATCGGCGACTTCGTAGCCTGCACGTTCTAAGGCTTTTACGAGAAAGCGACGCATATCGTTATCATCTTCTGCGAGCAGGATTCGTTTCATGATTATGTTCCAATGGCTCCATTTGTCAGAGTTTTGCCGCATCAATTATACAATATAGAGTATTTAGAAAAAAGATGGTAAAATGCTCATAATTGAAATGAATGGCAAAATGGTTAATTCTTACATTCTGATTTACAATACAGCATATTCGTTGTGAGTTGGTTAAATTCGAAATATATGTGATTTTGAAAAAAGAAGGGGGGCTCTAAAACTTCTAGGATGATTCATTGCTATCTTTTCTTTTAAATTTGCTGATTATTATCAGAATTCCATTAAAAAAATTATGAAAACCATTATTGTAGGGACTTCCTATATCGAGAAATTAAAAGAATATTATGTTAATTTATTGTTTTTAAAAAGTTCTCCTAAGAAATAGAAATTTTATAGTTATTTGTTTTTATAGAGATTTGTAATAAATATTATAAATGCGCTTTATTTTCAGTTTTTCCTTAAATAGATGAAAAGTATTATTTTTCTAGATATAATATTAAATGAGTATTATTATAACAAATAAAAAATAGTATTTTGATGCTTTATTTGTAAATATGTATCATGTTATATTAAGATAGATTTATTATTTATATAAATAGTTTTTTTATTAAGTTATTTTTTATGATGTAAAATAATATTTTTTAATGTAATGATATACTTTGTATATTAGTTTTTTATTAGAATGCGTGGTGAATATTTAGGTCATGGTTTTCCTGTAAAGGCTAGAAAACAAATCATATGAGTGGTTGGAAAGAAAAATCTATTATATTTAAAAGTGTTTGTAGATCCAATGCTCGTAGAAATTTTCTTTTTTGATGGGGCGGAGTGGAAATTAAGGTTTAGTTATTTTACAGATACATTATCGGGAATAAAGGCATCAAATGCAGCCAAAAATTGTTTTTTATAATCTTCGTTAACCATAATTGTATCCAGTTCAGCGCCTGTAATAGTAATACTTTCTGTTAGACGTGTGTGTTGGCATAATTGCCGCACTTCAATGTTGTTTGCAATATTGTTTTGATTGGCAAGAATAAAGAGTGTTGGGATTCGTAAATTTCCATGAAGTACATTTCTCTTCATAGAATCAATCGTATTAAATACTGAAGCCATCCATTGGGATGTTGGGGGCTTAATGGAAGGGAGCGGCACTTTATGTATGTGTCCCAATTGTATATTTTTTTGTTTTGTCTTGTTTAATTTTTTCCCATTTTTCACTGGTATAAAGCCAAGACCTATATCAGAAAGAAATTGTGTTAATTTATGTTGAAAACTATTCGTTTTATTTCCGAATGGAGCAAAAAGGGGAGAAACACAGAGTAATCTATTAAACTGATGATTAATGAGATCTAATCCGCTAAGTGCTATCAATCCACCTATGCCATAGGCGAGCATAGAGTAAGGCGGCGGACAATTAGGATAAACAATATTTTTAAAAAATTTATATAAGTCATTAATATCATTATTTATATCAAAACAATGATGTCGGCTTTGTTTTCTTATCTTGAAGGATGTTTTTTCTTGATCAAAGCAGTCAAATATTGCTGTATGAAAACCGCGTTTAGAAATTTCATTTATTAATAAAAAATATTTTTCTAAAGTATTTGCGTAGCTTTTGAGAATAACAATTGTTCCCTTAGATTTTTCCACCTCAGGATATGTTATAGCAAAACGAATTTCATGATCTATTGCTATTTTAAGAGTATCATGATGGATATTAAGAGAAGTGGAACCCCAGTCTATGGGATAAAGAGGTGTTTCCAATTGAAATCCTTTACAGTGTATTTGTCGCTTAGTGCTTTGACATTTATGTAATGAAGAAAGAGGATTTAAAAAGGGGTATATTGCTTTTTAGATAGTTTTTATCAATTTAGGTCCCAAAGAGTTGAAATAAAGAAAAACGATTACTAGATAATATAGTGTGGTTGCCATGATGGGGCCGCAGGTTCACAAGTAAGTTTGCCATTTGGGAACTTTGTGAATCA
Source organism: Bartonella sp. AC10YNML (assembly GCF_042196825.1). Classification (NCBI taxonomy): domain Bacteria; kingdom Pseudomonadati; phylum Pseudomonadota; class Alphaproteobacteria; order Hyphomicrobiales; family Bartonellaceae; genus Bartonella; species Bartonella sp. AC10YNML. The sequence goes on from NZ_JBHIRA010000011.1 coordinate 3,986, forward strand.
ATTATAAATTATAGTCGCTCTAGAGGAGGGCAATATTATGCGTCAAGTAGACTTTTCACCATTTTATCGTTCCACAGTAGGTTTTGATCATCTTTTTAATTGGTTTGATTCTAGAACCCAACCAGATGAAGTTTCTTCTTATCCCCCTTATAATATTGAACGTTTAACTGAAGATTCTTATAGAATTTCTATGGCTGTTGCTGGTTTTTCTCAAGATGAAATTGATATTGAAACACATTGTAACCAGCTGATCGTTAAAGGAGACAGAAAGCCTGAAAATGATGCTGAAGAACGAGAGTTTCTTTATCGAGGTATTGCTTCGCGTGCTTTTGAACGGCGTTTTCATTTGGCTGATCATGTTAAGGTTATTGGGGCAGAACTTGGAGATGGGCTTCTTCATATTCAGCTTAAAAGGGAAATGCCAGCTGAATTAAAACCAAAAAAGATAACCGTACAGATGTCACCATCCATTACAAAAAATGATAACAGCGACGTTATTGTGTAAAGAAAATTTAGAAAATATGAGATCGGATAATTATAAATTTTTCTGAAGAATAAAAAACGCGAGGCAAAAGGTCTCGCGTTTCGTATGTGTTTTCCTAAGAACGAAGCGCATTTTAATAAAACAGCTTATCTCAAATTTATGATAAAATATCACTGCACATTATTTTACGTTGAAGAAAAAGTTCATGTGTGTGCAATTAAAATGCGTAATAATCCACTTTTTAAGTAAGCTTATTTTATAGCATTTTAAAAATGGTCGGAGCGGCGGGATTTGAACCCACGACCCCTTGACCCCCAGTCAAGTGCGCTACCAAGCTGCGCTACGCTCCGAGTTCGTGTAAAACGATTAAATGACTGTTTCTTTAAAGGCAAGAGAAAAAATAAACAGAATAAAATCTAAAATGCTCTTGCACTTAGAGCTTTTGAAAGTAAAAATTTTGGACATCAATATTTTGTTGTTAATTCAAGATAAATAACGAATTTGTAAAATTCTTTGTGATCATTAAATTTTTAGCTCTATAGTTAATAGATGTATGCATTTAATTACTTTTGAGATTGTGAGGAGGGGGTAAGATTGGTGACTTTAGGGGTATGAATTGGAGCAAATGAGTGCGGAAGGTATATTTTTTCTTACCTAATCGTTACTTTTCTAAAAAGATAAAGATTTTCAAAAGAAGAGGAGTGAATGTATGGTTTTGAAAAGTTTTCGTTTTTTTAGAGTTTTATAGACGAGGTATTTTCATTTTATGTGGATAAAAAATTGTAAGTTCTGGATTGTATAATCACAAATCTCATTTTACGGGTATGTATTTTTATCCAAATAAACAAGATCAGAATGCTTTAATTTATGTTTCGTTTTTTTTCTAAAATATCAGATAAAATATTATAGAGGAAAAACTTTCAAAGTGTCTATTGGACTAAGAAAAGAGTAAAGGATGAGCCGTTTTTCGGTAATAAATTTGACGCAAGCAGCAGTGGATCGTGTTAAAGCGATTATGGATGAAAAAGATGCACAGGGTATTCTTGTTGGTATCAAAAAAGGTGGTTGTGCAGGGATGGAGTATACAATTACTCTTGTCAAAGAAAAGGGGATAGATGCGGATGTTGTTGAAGTGAATGGTGCCCGTGTTTTTGTAGCACATGATGCGGTATTATTTTTATTAGGGACGCAGATGGATTATGAAGTGACAACGCTGCGGTCTGGTTTTGTCTTTAAAAATCCTAATCAAGTTTCAGCATGCGGGTGTGGAGAATCGGTTGAACTTCGTCCTGCTACGCAGGATCAATATAAAACAAATTGAACTAAGCTAAATTATAATTTAGTAATTTTAGAGGCGCTTGTTCTTTTAGGTAGAAGAAATCTACTATTTTTTATCGTTCATTTTTAGCTTGCTTCCAAAGTGCTTCCATTTCATTCAAGGATGCGTCAGTAAGTGTTTTAGATTGAGTGGATAGCTTTTCTTCAATATAGGCGAAACGATTTCGAAATTTTATATTCGTTTTTTTTAATGCTTTTTGTGAATCAATTGCTAAGTGGCGCGCGAGATTAAGGAGTATAAAGTAGAGATCTCCAAACTCTGCTTCTATCTCTGAGTTTTGTTTATTTTTGATGGCTTCTTTGAGCTCTTCCAGTTCTTCTTCTATTTTTTCAAAAACTTTATCACTTTTTTGCCAATCAAAACCTACTTTAGCTGCTGCTTCTTGTAAAGCAAGTGCCTCTTGGTTTGCTGGCTGGATTTGTTTTACTGTTGCGAGTATGCTTGTGGAGGAATTGTTGTTTTTTTCTTTATATAATTTTTTTTGTTCAGCCTGTTCTTTGATTTTTATATATTCCCACTCCTCTTTTATAACCCCCCGTTCTTTTTGCACAGCATTTCCAAAAACATGAGGATGGCGCCGAATCATTTTTTCCGTAATTGCATAAACAACATCTTCAAAAGTAAAACTGCCTTCTTCCTGTGCAATAGTAGCATGATAGACAACTTGTAAAAGAAGATCACCAAGTTCTTCACAGAGATTCCTTCGGTTTTTTTGTTCAATGGCATTGATGACTTCGTAAACTTCTTCAAGCATATAGGGTATGAGAGATTCAAAAGTTTGTTTTTTATGCCATATACAACCACTATCAGGATTGCGTAATGCAGTGATAATTGCGGTGAGATCTTTGATATCTTTTGAGGCTAACATTTTGCACTTCCTTTGTAAGCAATAGAGCTTATGTTAGATGTCCCAACGTCTATGTAACCACATCCATTGTCCAGGATATTCACGGACCCAAGTTTCAACAATATCATTTAATTTTTGCGTAGAAGCCGCTATATCGATATCATTTTTTTCATCACGTGGAAGTTCTACATGTTCATATAACTCTAAACGATGACGTCCTCCAGGTAGACGAATACAACGTGCTGGATAAATATCACAGTCATATTGTCGAGCAAGTTTTATAATTAAGGGGTTTGTTTTAAGAGGTCTGTTAAAAAATGTTCCCATGATACCGCGGCGAAATTTTTGATCAACGAGCATACCAACATTTTCACCTTCTTCTAATTTGGCTGCTAATGCCCATGCGGCACCGGCCTTGGAGGGAACAAGATGTCCCATAGAAGTTTGTCGTGCTTTAAGGATTCGTTTGGCAACATAGGGATTATTGGGTGGTCTAAATAATACCGTAACATTAAGATCAAAACTTTGTGCACAAATAGGCAGAAGTTCAAAATTGCCAGTATGTGCGGTGAAAAAAATATGTGGTTTTTTTTCATTTTTTAATCGCTCAAATATTTCAATGCCTTTAACCTCAATGAAACCTGGCTTGTCTGCATGAGGATCAAAATCAAAAATTTTATCAAGAAAAATATATTCAGCGAGGAAACGTCCTATATTTTCCCACATTTCTATTGCAATCGCACGGAGTTCTTGCTCTGTTTTTTCTGGATATGCACTCCTAAGGTTTGCAAGTGTGATTTGATGACGATGGATAAGGGGACCAATTTTTTTTGCTAACCAAGCAAAAAAAGAAATTCCCATTTTGGCTGGAAAACACTTTAGAATAAATAAAGAACCAAAGAGTAGATATGCCCATAACAAATAGGATATTTTTTTAGCTATAATTTTAATATGATATATGAGATTTTTAAGAGAAAGCTTCATCATGATTTAATCGATTTTAAGGATAATTTTACCAAAAACATCACGACTTTCCATTCGTTTTAAAGCTGTATCAATTTCATCCAGTCCAACAATTGTATCAATGACAGGATGTGCAGCTTTTTGTGCCATTTTTTGCATGGCATTTTTCATATTTTCCATACGGCAGCCAAATGAACCGAATATCTTAAGCTGTTGCTGGAATAATTGCATGAGATTTATTGGTGCTGAAACACCAGAGGTAGAACCGCAAGTCACTAAGCGTGCTCCTTTTTTCATACATAACAGAGAACCGTTCCATGTATCGACACCAACATGTTCAAAAACAACGTCAACACCTTTTTTTTGGGTTAATTTCCGCACCACACCTTCAAAACGATCTTTACGATAATTAATCACATGATCTGCTCCAAGAGCGTGTGCTTTTGCAATTTTTTCATCTGAACCTACGGTGGTGATAACTGTACAGCCCATGTGTTTTGCAAGTTGAATAGCTGCAGAGCCAATACCGGAACCACCTGCTTGTATCAGGATTGTTTCTCCTTCTTGTAGTTTTGCGTTATCGAAAAGCATATGTTCTACAGTACCAAAAGTAATTGGAGCAACAGCTGCTTGCAATTCATTACATTGGGGTGGTGCTGGAACCAATAAACGTGCTGGCAGATTAACAAACTCACACGCAAATCCATCAAGATGAAAACCGTAGACTCCCTTTACATTACTGCAAAGATTATCCCGTCCTTCATGACAAGCTTTGCATACTCCGCAGGTTTGTGCACCATAAATTGAGACAATCTGTCCAAGTTGGAGATGTTCAACGCCATCTCCTATTTGTACAACCTCACCAGAGGCTTCTGCACCAATGATGAGAGGCATTTTTCTTTTCGCAAAGGCCATGCCACGCCATCCCCATACATCAATATGATTAAGGGCAACGGCTTTTATCCGCACAGTTACTTCACCTAGACTAGGTGAAGATGGCGAGGGAATATTGGTGATTTCAAGTCGACGTTCATTAAAGAGTTGCAGTGCACGCATTATCAGCCCCCTTAAAAGACGTTATTAGGTTAGCGTTACAAAATTTTTATTATATAAAGGATTATCCTTTATAGGCTGTGATAACAAGACTCATATTTTGACCACCAAATCCAAAAGAGTTTGACAAAACCGCATTAACACAGGCTTTACGGCTATGATGAGGAACAACATCTAAAGGGATGGAAGGGTCAGGATTATCGTAATTTATTGTCGGTGGAAGTACCCCTGATTGAATGGTTAAAAGAGAAAAAACGGCTTCTATTGCACCAGCAGCAGTTAATGTATGCCCAATCATTGATTTATTAGAAGAGACTGGAATATGCTCTAACAGATCACTAAAGACAGTTGATAATGCAAGATATTCCATTTTTTCATTTTCAGGTGTTGAAGTTCCGTGGGCATTAATATAGTCAATTTCATTGATGGTTATTTGTGCATCGTCTAAGGCTTTACGAACGGATTCAATTGCTGGTGATGCATCGGGTTTTGAACGTGTACGGTGAAAGTCATCGGCGGTTTCTCCACAGCCAGCTAAAATTCCTAAAACTGTAGCATTACGGTTTAATGCGCTTTGAAGAGATTCAAGAACAAGAGCGCCTGATCCTTCTGCCATAACAAAACCATCTCTATCACGGCTAAAGGGCTTTGCTGCTTTTTCTGGAGGCTCATTTTGAGTTGAAAGAGCAGATAGTAACGAAAAACGAATAAGAGATTCTGCTGAAACTGATCCATCTGTCGCAATTATGAGCGCTCTATTTGTCTCTCTCCGTCTAATAGACTCAACACCTAATTGAATTGCTGTTGCACCAGATGCACAGGCAGTGGAAAGTGTAACAGGAAGTCCTTTTGTGCCAAATGTTTTTTGAAGTTTTTCTGCAATTGCACCAAATTGTGTGGTTTCAAAAAGTGCCTCATGGAGTTTATGCTTACAGACTTTAAGAAGATCTGCATAAGAAGGCTCATTATTGAATTTTTCCTCTTGATCAAGACTAAAACGTGCTTTCCATTCAAGCTCAACAGGAGGAGCAGCTAGAAAAAGTGGTCCATTAAAATTTGTTTTATCAACAGCTGCTTGTTCTAACGCTTCTTCAGCAGCAAGATGTGCAAGCTTTTCAGAAAGAGCTGAAGCACCAAACGTACTTTCTTTGAGGAAATCAATCGTTCCAGCAATATATGTGTTTAATCCCTCAATGGGAAAACGTGTTATTTTGTGGATTCCGCTTACACCGCTTGTTAATTTTTGCCAATTTTCATGTTTTCCTCGTCCTAGTGATGTGACAACGCCTACACCAGTTATTGCTACAAGTGGACGTCCAAAATGATCATGATATTTCACGATAGAAATTCCCCTTCAAACAGCTGTAAGACGCACGATACCTTCAGCTCTTTTTATACCAATAGTTGTAATAAATATTTCACGCACTTCTTTAGGAAAAGGTTTTTCATGAGGACTTAATGCTGGAAAACAGTGTTTTTTTTCAATTGCAAGTGCTGCCAGAGCAAGCGCTAGAGGAAATTGTGCTTCCCGCATATAACCAAATAATGTTGTAATACCGCGATAAGATAGATCAGCATCGTCAAGAGCATATTGTTCTGCTTTTGTTGCTTCGTGAGCACCTGAGGCTGCTGAAATGACTAAGGCAGATTTAGCGCCCACAGTTTTCAACATTGTTGCAATTGACTCTCTCAGTGAAGTTTTGGTTCTATCTGTTTGGTCTGTAACAATTTGACTAATTTCAGCATAAGCACGCGCGTTACGTTTTTTCGCATGCTCTCCACTTTCAAGAACTAGAAAGATACCACCAGAACCGGTTATAATACCGCCGCCGGGGTGAATTTCACGATTCCACACTGGGCTCCATCCATTATGGGTTAAAAGACCACCAAGTTCATGCGCCAACAACATATCATAACTTTGTGCATTATAAGAACTTCCTACAAGAGCATGGGTGCTTTGTCCTGATTTAATACGGGCTACAGCAATTTGAAGTGCAGAAAGCCCACTGCCTTCTTCTCCCATAAATGTACGAGAAGATCCAGTGACTTTATGAACGATTGAAATGTTTCCTGCCAGAAGGTTTGAAAGTTGTGCTAAAAATAATGTTGGACGAAGTTCGGTTGAAAGAGCAACATTTAACATAGAAGCATGATCGGCGATTGCGCGCGCTTTAGAAAGAATTTGTGTATCAACAGTAATATCACGCTCTCCTCCACTTGCCGCTACGATCATATCCATTGTTGAAGTGAGTTGTTCATTATTTTTCATGCCGGCATCATCAAGAGCAAGACCAGCCGCATAGGTACCAAGACGCTGCCATGTTCCCATTTGTCGTTGATCGCTTTTTTTAGGAATCTGTGAACCCCAATCAATTTCGGGCGCTTTATGAACCGTGTAGGGCGAAAAAGTTGTACAATCTAGATTTGGTGTACGGGCTTGATCATTTAAGAGATTCCAATGTTGATCAGTTCCTTCTCCCAGAGAGCTTATGAGGCCTATACCAGTGATGAATACAGATTGATCATGCATGGTGAAAAAAATTACTCCGCCTGTTTTAAGGCAACGAGATCATCAATTTTTGCACAAAGATTTTTAAGAACAAAGTACTCTTCCGTTGCAACTGTGCCTTCATTGACTTCTTGCGTCCATTGTTCTAGTGGAACCTTTATTCCGAAAGCTTTATCAATAGCGAAAACAATATCAAGAAAATCAAGACTATCGATTCCCAAATCGTCAATTGTATGACTTTCAGGCGTAATTGTATTGCGATCAATTTCACTGATTTCTGCAATAATATCAGCAACTTTATCAAACGTGGAAGGCAATGTACGGATTCCTTATTATAGAGTTAGTAAATTCAAAATATATTTAATACTATTCTTCTAGCCTTTTTTCTCTTTAAAAAAAAGAATTAATCCAGAATATAGCTGTCTTTTCTATAGAGAAAAGAGGTTTACAGTATATGAAGTACTATACCTCAATATTTAAAAAACTTTGAAATTTTATTGCACATTTATTTTACGAGACTATTTTTTCTATTTGCCGCAAGGACGGCAAGGGCTGTTATATTAACAACTCCCCGTGAAGTTACCGAAGGTGTTAAGATATGCGCGGGACGTGCTGCCCCGATCAAGATAGGACCAACATGAAGTGCATTTGTAAGGCTTCTAACAGTGTTGAGCGTGATATTGGCTGAATCAAGTGTTGGAAAAATAAGCAGATTGGCTTCACTTTTAAGACGAGAATCAGGAAAAACACGATCACGAAAAACTTTAGAAAGGGCAGCATCACCGTGCATTTCACCATCTGCTTCTAAATCAGGGTGTAATTGGGCAAGAATTTCTGTTGCACGTCGCATTTTACGCGCACTTTCTGTGTTTTTAGAACCAAAGTTTGAGTGTGATAATAAGGCTGCTTTTGGTGTTATTCCAAATGCTTCAACTTCTTTAGCGGCCAATACAGTCATTTCAGCGATTTCTTCTGCAGAAGGATTTTCATTGACGTAAGTATCTGTGAGAAAAAGAGTACGCTGTTGAGAGATAAGTAAACTCATAGCAGAAAAACGGTGAACATTAGGATCAAGTCCGATAATTTGTTCAATCAATTCAAGTTGACGTTCAAAACGTCCCTCTAAGCCACAAATCATTGCATCTGCTTCTTCTCGCATAACGGCGAGGGCAGCAATAGCCGTTGTTGATGTTCTTACTATTGTTTTTGCCATTTCAGGCGTAACGCCACGTCTTCCTGTATAATGAAAAAATAAATTAACATAATCACGAAAACGTGGGTCATCTTCAGGGTTTGTTAATTCAAAATCTATACCAGGACGAATTCTTAAACCAAAGCGTTTTAATCTAGCTTCTACGACATGTGGACGGCCGATAAGGAGCGGTGTTGCTGTTTGTTCTTCAATGACAACTTGTGCTGCTCGAAGGACGCGTTCATCTTCACCATTCGCATAAATGACGCGTTTACGTTTTGCTGTTTTTGCAGCAGCAAAAACAGGTTTCATCGTTAAACCAGAAAGAAAGACAAATCGATTGAGGATATCATAGTAGGCTTCCATATCTTCAATGGGACGAATAGCGACACCTGTTGCCATTGCTGCTTTAGCAACAGCGGGAGCAATACGCAGTATTAAACGTGGATCAAAAGGAGAGGGAATCAAATAGTCTGGACCAAAACTGGGAGGTTCTTTTGAGTATGCACGTGCTACAACATCTGAAGTTTCTTCACGTGCAAGAGCAGCAATCGCATGAACAGCGGCCATTTTCATTTCTTCATTAATTGCCGTAGCACCTACGTCTAATGCACCACGGAAGATATAGGGAAAACAAAGTACATTATTAACTTGATTGGGATAATCAGAGCGTCCTGTGCAGATCATTGCATCTGGTCGTATAGACTGTGCTTCTTCAGGCATAATTTCTGGTACTGGATTAGCCAGCGCTAAAATTAATGGGTTTGGAGCCATTCTTTTAAGATGTTCAGGCTTTAAAACACCACCCGCAGATAAACCTAGAAAAATATCTGCATTATCAATAATATCAGATAGAGTTCGTGCGTCAGTTTTTTGTGCGTAATTAACTTTCCAACGATCCATAAGGGTCTTGCGACCTTCATAAACAACGCCTTCCAAGTCACTAAGCCAAATATTTTCAACTTTTGCCCCAAGACGAACCAAAAGATTAAGGCAAGCGAGGGCAGCAGCACCTGCACCTGAGGTAACTATTTTTGCATTTTCAATTTTTTTTCCTGAAAGATTTAAGGCATTTAATACAGCAGCAGAAACAATAATGGCAGTTCCATGTTGGTCATCATGAAAAACTGGAATATTCATCTTAGCACGCAGCTTTTCTTCGATTTCAAAACATTCAGGGGCCTTAATGTCTTCAAGGTTAATACCACCAAATGTAGGTTCTAAGGTCGATACCGTTTGTACCATTTGTTCTACATTGGATGCATCAATTTCAATATCAAAAACATCAATATTCGCAAATTTTTTGAATAAAACAGCTTTGCCTTCCATAACTGGTTTTGAAGCAAGTGGGCCAATATTTCCTAAACCAAGAACAGCAGTTCCATTTGATATAACGGCAACTAAATTAGAACGGGAGGTATATAGAGCAGCAAGATTAGGATCTTCATGAATTGCAAGACATGGTGCTGCAACACCTGGAGAATAAGCAAGAGCTAAATCACGTTGATTATCAAGAGGTTTTGTTGCTTGTATTTCCAATTTTCCAGGTTTAGGGTATTGGTGATAAAAAAGCGCGGCACTGTCAAGTTCAGCTTTTGGTGACCTTAAATCACTATTTCGTTCTCTAGACATTTTTATGATATCCAAGTTAGTGTGTATTTATATGAGTGTTCTATCTACGTTAAGGTTTTGTCCACTAATAGATCCTCATTTCTCTGAATATCAAAATGCGTGAGCATGAGCAAATTCTTCTGGATCATAAAACCAGTTTGGTAATTCTTTTTGTTTGTGCGCATGAATAATTTCATGGTTAGTCGCACGTTTGTTTTTCTTTCCTTAATAAAATGCATAAAAATTGATTAGTTTACAAAAGAATAAAATATTTTCTAACGACTATATTACCAAGTCATTATTTTTTTTGCAATGCTTAGAAAATAAGGAAAGAACAGAAGAAATTTTCTTATTCATTTCATTCGTTTTTTATAAAATATATATTTTATTTAAAGTTTTATACGGAGGTAGAAAAAAATTAAACAACAATTTGACAGTTATAAATTGTTTATTCAGCTATTTTAAAGGAGTTTGGAACATTGAGAATGACAAATATGTTGTTTTAAGCAATGAATATGTCACTAAAACAGCTGTAATTGCGCACTCTATACATAAAGTCCATTCCATTAACGCTTTGCTTTATAATTTATAATGAATCATCTCGTATATTGAATGGGAAAGTTGAGTACAATAAGATACATTCATTTCAAATTCACCTAATGTAATAAAAATATTTACTTAGATATTTCAAGTGCGCTTAATATGTGGATAACAACATGTAAGAAAGGAATAGAAATCTCTCTTATGAGCCATTTTAATAATAACGCATGAAAAAATATTAAAGGCTAGCAAATAAAATAATTTTATTAAATCTTTGTGTTTTTATGAAAATATGAAAAATAAAGGAGTTAAGAAAAAGATAAGGAAATAGAAAACATGCTTTATCATTCTTAGAATGATATGTTGTTTGATAAGCCATTACGCTTCTTTAGGATTATTGCTTAGGATATCAAAGAAAACCGCATGCCAATTATCCCAACCTTTGAAGTACAAAGCTACAGTTGAAAGAAAAGCATTCTATGATGAGCCATTAAAACGACTAGAGAGAGAAAGTGGAAAAAATATCTTTTTCCACTTTCTTATTTGTTATTGGATTCGACCACTTGCATGAGCAAGCATAGTATAAACTTTTCCGGTATCTGATATCAAGTACTTGCGAACTGAGTTGGAAGAGCCAGAACTGCGCGATATATCACGTAAGAGCTTTTCGAAATCTGTAACATATTGATTCACTGAACGTTTAAACCCAAAATCGCTCATATATTTTTTCTTAATCATTTCAAATATTTTTTGTCCACTTAAGGTATAAAGGCGTTCTGTTACGATGTTTTTTTGTCCACGTTGATAATGATCCCATAGCTCAACAATGGCATTGTGATTAATCGCTTGCACTATACCAGCAGCTAATGAATTAAGAGAGCAGTTTGCAGGAGATGGTTTTGTTTGCACTGATGTTAAAACAGCCTCACTAGGGGGAGCATCATAAAATGTTTCTTCACGTGAAGCTCTTTCTAAGAGATTTGATACCCATTTATTTGGTCTTTTTTTGCTTTGATCTTGTTGCAAAATAGGCTTAGGTGGCACAATCTTTTTAACAGACTCAGTGGAACTGTCACTTTTTTGATTAAACATTGATGATGTAGGAAATGCTGATATTAGCTGTTTTTGTGCGCTCTTTTGATCATTTTGTATAACACTGACTAAATCTTGTAACGCTGTAATCTGTTCATTCAAAGCTGTGCGAATTGTTTGCGTTGTTTCTTTTGTTTTTTCTGGAAGTTTTTTTACATTTTCATTGATATCATTATTAATCTTTGAAAGCTCTAAACGAACTTCATCAGCGGAGCGACGTATATCTTCTGCTGCTTCTGAAAAACGCGTTGATGCTTCACTAACAAGCTTATTAAGTGATTGTTGGAATGAATTTGTGGAGTTACGCGCATTCTTATCAGAGCGTTCAAGTGCTAAGTTGAAGATTTTTTCATAATGCCCAATCATTTGATTAATTTCATGAGACTTTGAAACAAGAGCATCGCTTAATACAGAAAGCGTATTATGTTTTTCTTCAAGTGTTGCACTAAGTGAATTTTCAGACTGTTCAAGAACATGAATAGTTTGGGAAAGTGTCTTTGCATGTTCACCAAAACTGCTCGTTATATGATTAATTTGTTCAAAGGTATTCTTTGAAAGTCCTTGCAGAATTTCAACATTAGTATTGAGCGCTTGATTTGAGGCTGACAAACGCTCTGCTACTTGGTCCGTGTTGCGGAAAAAATTATTCGTACTCTCATTAAACTGCCCATCAATATTTTGAACAGCCGATAATAAAACATTACTATTTTCGTGAAAATTGTAAATTGATTGATTCAACTGTGTTAAGATGGATGAGACATTATTAACAAGCTCTTCCTTCATAATCGTTATTGTTTGAAGTGTTTCAGAGTTAGCTTTGGTTAAGCTATTCACTAGAGATTCATTATGTGCATAAATTCTTTGTTCAGCATCTTGTGTGGAGAGAGAGAGTTGTTCACCGATATGCTGTGTTAAAGAATCAATTGATTCTGTCGTACTTTGCGCTGCTTGATTTAAGTGATTTGTTAGCTCTGTTATTTTTCCAACATGTTCTGAAATTTGTGTGGCTGTTTGATTTCTTGCATCTTCCAGACGGCTCGTTACATCAGAGAGCTGATGTCCTAAATTATTTTTAAGATTTTGCATAGAGTGATGAAGAACATCACAGCGTTCATTAAGGACTTGTTCTATTGCTGTTGTTGATGTGTGAATAGTTTCATTCAATAATGCTTGTGCATTATGACTGGCTGTTGTGAAAGCTTCGACAGTATGTGCTGTTTGTTCAGACAAAACGGACAGAACTTTTTCACTGGTATCATAAACTGTTTTTTTAACGTTTGATACAATGCGATTTCCTGATTCTGAAAGAATATTTTCTGCTTGTGCAGTAACATTTGTAACAGAAGAAAGAATTTGTTCACTTGTAGAAGAAAGAATGTCAGAGGCCTTTATAATCTGATTGTGCAGGTTATCTGTCACTGTATTAACAGAATCTTCTAAGGTGACACGCATATTGTCAACACTGCTTTCCAGCGCTTGTTGAATTATCTGACTTTGTTCATTATTAAGCATGAGAGATGTTTTTAAAGTGTCAGAACGTTCCTCAATAACAGATGTTTGTGCATCAATAGCTTCACATACTTGGCTAATTTTTTCAGATAATGTTTCTTCTAGCGTTGTTGTACGTTCAAAAATTTTGTGTGCACGAACTTCTAGATTTGTATCAAATGATTCCATACGCGTCTCAAGAGTTTCAAAGAAAACACCACTCGATTGAGAGAGAGTATTCTTTAAAGTTTCGGCCTGACTTTCAAGATTTTTGATATGATCTTGAACCGTTTCAGTAATATTTTTATTGTTGGCAACAATTGCGCTCTCAACTAAATCTATCTGTTGTTTCAATGCAACATCAACACGTATATCACTTTTTGCAATGAGATTATGGATTGTTTCCATGCGTTGCTCGAGTGTGCGTGCTTGATCGGCAAGAACTTCATTGAGAGAAAAACTATTAATCGCTAAAGAGTCACGTAGAGCATCAGCACGGATATCAATATTTCTCGCTTGTGCTTCTAAAGCATCTTGGGTTGTATTACAACTTTGTACAATGACATCTTGTAACTTTTCAGTGCATTGAATGATGTTCGTAATATGATTTTCAGCTTGTTTATCAACGACTTGAACATTATCAGCCAAAACTTTTTCAATATGAGAAGTATTTTGGGATAAAACATCAATTTGATTTCTTAATGTATCCGCAATTTTATTCTTCTCGTTATCGAGCATATCTGCCATAAGAGCTCGTTGATCAGAAAGTTGTACTTTAAAATCTTGTGAACGTTCTTGTATGATATCAACAATGGCATTGTCGACATATTGAATTTCTTCTCTCAGACTTTCTTTACTTTTATCAATTGCAGAAAGAATAGCTTCACGTCCATTTGTAAATGCATGGGTAATGTCTGCTGTTTTTTCTTGGAGGTTCTCATTTATTTTCAAGACATGAGCTTCCAAGAAGTTACCAAGTTTTTCAGCATTATCCTCTAAAGCCTGACTTCGTTCTATAAAGGAATCAATAATGGAATCACTATGTTTTTTAAGAGAATGATCAACAGTTGCTAAACGTTGTTCAAAGGCTCCAATCGCTTGCGAGGTTACGTTATCAAATTTAGAAGAGAGTTTATGTGCTTGGTCGTCGAGCTTTAAGATCTTCTCATCAAAATTCTGTATAGATTGATTATTACGATCAATAAGAGCTTTATCTAAGGCTTTAAACTTTTCATCGACAGCGTGCAAAGTTTGATCTGTTACTGTTTGTATATGTGTTGCAATTTTAGCAACATGTACTTCCGCTTTTTCAGCTGTTTCATTAAAAGTTTTTTCTATTTGTTTTTCATTATGATCAAATCGTTTTGCAAAGCCATCGAAGTTTTTTCCTAATTCATGAAAAAATTCCGTGTTTTTTTGCTGAATTTGTGTTGTTGTTTTGTTAAATTTTTCAACAAGTTGATTTGTTACGCCATCACCGGCACAGGAAAGTTTTTCAACAAGGTCTTCACCTTGTTTTTGTAAAGTTTGAGAAAGGGTTTGTGCAAGCTTTTCAACATTGGTGACAATGTTAGAGGTAACCAACCCAAATTCATCACTCAGTTGTTCTTGGGTTCCTTTAATTGTTGATTGTACGCGATCTGCATGATTCAAAATGGCTATGCGTTCATTACTCAATTCTTTGATTAATGTGTGAATGCGTGATTCATTCTCAGCATAGGCTTGTTCTAGATTGTGAACTTCACCTTGTATGATTGCTTCAAGTTCAACAGCACGTCCGAGGGTACGCTCAATACCTTCGTTCATTGCCGCTACTTCTTCACGAATGGTTTGCCCTATAGCAATAGCTTGTTTTTCGGATAGATGTTGTGGTTCACTAAGGCGCTGTGCAGCATTGGTCATAAGAAGAGCAATATTATGCAAGTCGTTTGAGCGTTTTGTTAATTGGGCAACACCCCAAGATATAAGGATAGGAATTGCTGTTCCGGCTGCTACAGCGAGGCCTGTTGGGGATGTAACAAAAGTGCTGATATTGGATAAGGAGCTGAGTCCGGTAGGTGCGAGCTTATGCGCAATAAAAGCTCCTCCCGTTGCCCATAAAGCACTAAGCGCTGTTGTATACCAGTAGACTCGAGAGGAAGAACGCTGCTTTAATGGTCCAAAATTTACAGGGGTTGTTATATCATCATTTGCAGGAAGAAGTTTTGTAGACAACAATGTATTATGAACAGTTCCACCTGAAATATCAGGTGAAGGTTTTGGAGCAAAAAGCTGTTCAACAACGGATTTATCAATAACAGCTTCATCATGAATATTAGAAACAAAAGTTGATGTACCGTTTTCAGCAAAAAATTCTTCTTCTGCCATTGCAATTTTTTGAATCAGATCATCGACATTAACAACATTTTCAGAATTATTGGATGATATCGTTTCAAATCCTGTGTTATCGAAATCGAAGTTCATAGCTTTTGTGAGGGCTTCTTCAACTTCAACTTCAAATGTTTGCAATTTTGTTCTGCGTGCCATACTCGCCTCGTACTCTTACAGCCGGAAAAGGGATACGTCCTCTTCCACATAATTTCTATATACTAGCTGTTAATTATTTAGAAAGGAATATGCTTAGGGAAAAATTTTAAAAACTTATCAAGATAAAGTTAACGCAGTTTCTTGTATCCTGTTTTAAAATATTATAAAATATAGTAAAAACAATTTATTATTTAAATCTAACTAAAACAAAAATACTGTTTACAACTTGTGTTTATAAAAAGCTTTATAAGCCGGCAATCTTTGAAATAAGGACAATTTAATAGCGGTTATATATACAGTAAGGTGCGAATGCCTCTCTTTAATATCGATAATCGTTAATAAATGTTGTTGTCCGCTTACTTTTATTGATTCTAAACGAAGCAGATTCATCATGACATATAGTCTGTAATAGCTTAGGATGTATATTAGGATGTATAAAGTATGCCTTTGAATTGTAAGCTCATAAAAAAGTAAACGTGGAAAAATTTTTAATTTAATATAGATTTTCGTAAGTTGTACTTTATTATTGCCTTAAAGAGCTGTTTTTTCTCTGATTTCAGTTGTTTGTTTCTGAATTTTGAAGCTTCTACGTTGACAATTGGATATTTTTCAGTCGATATGCATGCACGAATATTTTATGCAATCTAGATAAAGGTGTAAGAATAATGGCAGAGCGATCACAACACCTGCAAGATGTGTTTTTAAATACGGTGCGTAAGCAAAAAATTTCCCTTACAATTTTTCTTGTCAATGGCGTTAAACTCACGGGTATTGTAACTTCATTTGATAATTTTTGTGTTCTTTTGCGCCGAGATGGACACGCGCAATTGGTTTATAAGCATGCTATTTCTACGATTATGCCTGGACAGCCTGTACAGATGTTTGAGGGTGAAAGTCCTGAGTAAGCACGTCATTTTAAGATAGACCTCTTATCCCATTTTAAAAGTACTTAGATTGCTATGATAAATGAAAATGAGAGATTAGGAGGGGTGTTTTCGCAGAATACAGAACAGGTGCGTGCACTTGTTTTGATACCGATTTTTCAAGAAAATAGAAGTGAAAGCTCTTTGAGAGAGTGTTCTATATCTTCTCGTGTTAAAGAATCATTGGGGTTAGCGCGTGCTATAAGGTTAGAAGTTGTTAATTATGAAACGATTAATATTGCAACGCCTCGCTCTGCGACACTCTTTGGAAAAGGTAAAGTAGATGCGTTAACCTGTTATATAGATGAATATTCTATTGAGCTTGCGATTGTAGATCACTTTTTAACGCCAGTACAGCAGCGTAATTTAGAAAAATTATGGAATTGCAAAGTTATCGATAGAACAGCTTTGATTCTTGAAATTTTTGGGGATCGTGCACGAACAAAAGAAGGAGTTTTGCAAGTAGAGTTAGCGCGTTTGTCCTATCAAAAAGGGAGGCTTGTGCGGAGTTGGACGCACTTGGAAAGGCAACGGGGGGGGCGTGGCTTCCTAGGGGGACCTGGTGAAACGCAAATTGAAGCAGATAGGCGTCTTTTACAAGAAAAAATTATTCGTATTCGCCGCGAATTGCAAACGGTTATTAAAACACGTGCACTTCATAGAGCAAAAAGGAAAAAAACATCTTATCCTGTTGTAGCAATGGTAGGATATACGAATACAGGAAAGTCAACTCTCTTTAACCGTTTAAGCGGTGCAGATGTTTTAGCAAAGAATATGTTATTTGCAACGCTTGATCCGACTTTGCGCAAAGTTGTTCTTCCCCATGGAAAAACTGTTCTTTTGTCTGATACTGTAGGGTTTATTTCTAACTTGCCAACGAATTTGATTGCAGCTTTTAGAGCAACCCTTGAAGAAGTGGTTGAAGCGGATCTCATTCTTCATGTAAGAGATATGTCAGATCTTGATCATCGAGCACATGCCCAAGATGTTTTAGAAGTGCTTTCAAGTCTTGATATCGATATTGATGATATGGAGCACATCATAGAAGTTTGGAATAAGATTGATATGTTAGATGAGCAAGCATTGAATGTTTTACAAACAAGCGCAAAGACGCGATTAAATCCTGCTCTCATGGTATCAGCACTTAAGGGGGATGGACTCGATCAATTATTAAGAGCCATTGAAAAGCGAATTTTTGGAGACGTGCAAAGCATTGAATATCTTTTACAACCTCATGAAATGTCGCTTATTGATTGGTTTTATGAAAACTCTGCGGAAATAGTGCAAGAAGGGCATGATGATGGGTCTATTACCATTAGAGCGGTTGTTACTTCTGAAGCAAAAAAACAACTAGAGAGCCTCAAAAAAAATATGAATTAAGTTCTTTAAAGCTATTGTTGAACATTTTTGCTTAAATTTTATATTTTTATTATCTCAAAATAATATGACAGCAAGTTAAGAGGATAGTTACTACTTTCTCTTAATAAAACAATATGAAGAAGTATTTTGCTGGTTAAAATAAAGATGAGTCTTACATGTAATAAAAGACTATTCGTACGTACCGTATGGCGAAGCATTTTGATTGTTTTGCTATTACAAATGCTATGTGTATCTTTGATTTGGTTGTATTATTTTGTCCAGCCCCGTGGTTACCAAGCAACTTTAGTATTTTCATTATCTGATTCTGTTGGAAAGCCATTACCAATTAAAAAGCAAGACAATGTTATCGCCTTTTTGTTTTCACAGCCTATAATTTCAAATGATTCTCCTTTTTCTTTAAGGGTTTCTTATAAGAAAAAAAATCAGGAAAATATCCGTTTATCGCGTCATGGTGAACTTATCAACCTTACTTTTGAAGCTGAGACACAGGAAGCAGCACAACGTGGGTTGGAAACTTGGTTTTCCGTATTTTCACAAGCAATCATAAAACAAAAACAATTCTTGTTAAATGATAAATCTGAAGACAAACAATATGATAACACTGCGATTATTAATATCGTGCAGGAATTTCGGTCCTCTGTTGATTCTTTTATTCAGCATAGTGTCAAACAAACAGAGCTTCATGATCTTTCGATGCAATTAATGCAAGCAACTTTAAAGCGTATTCATTTAACAAGTTTGAATTCAACGATTAACATGATACGTGAAAATGGACAGTCTTTACTGTCTTTATCGTTTATTGCAGATAATTCAGCAATTGTTTCTCTGGAATCTAAACGTGATCTCTTGGAAACGCAAAGAGCACATATGGCGGCGCAATTGGGGTGGACACATCCTCAAATTAAGGCAATGACTGCGGAGTTAGAAGCGGTTTCTCATCAATTAAACAATAAAATTTTACAGATCGTTTATCAAGTTCATTCAGATATAATTATTGCAACGGAGTTGGAAAAACAGCTCCAAAAAAGGGTGAGTTTTTTTGTAAAAGATCAATCCCAATCTTTGAATGAAATATTTAACGAGTTTGAAAATAAAATAAAAGCAGCGGTCGATGCACAAAATAAAGTGATGAGCAAATCTGCTCAAAGAGAAAAAGTTATTGGTTCATATTGGGGATTGAGTGATAACCCTCTTCTCTTACAAAATACAAAGATCAATGTGGTAATGCCAACAACATTAGCCCCCATTTCTTTTATGGCTCTTTATGGAAAAAATGTTTTTGTGGGTGCATTGGCCAGCTTCCTTACTCTTTTGCTAGGAATAATGTTATTTTATCCGTTCTTTAAAAGCAAAAAAGACCAACTTTCAGAAGAGGATGTGAGATTAAAAGAAAATGCTCTCAAGAAGAATGAGAGTCTTTTAGTCTCTCAAGAAATAAAAAATCTTGAAGCTTTTATTACGATAGAGGGATTATCTGATGTTTTGAAATGGCATGCTTCAACAGTTATTTCAATTATTGGACCAGAGGCTGCACGGACAGCGGCAAAGCTTTCACTTCATCTCACAAAAGAGAACAAAACAATTTTATTGGTCGATATCTCTGGTCAACAAATAGAGAAAGTCATTGGCCCACATCGCGGACTGAGTGATGTTTTAACCGGCCATGCTCAGATGCATGATGTTATTTACCGCGATTACGATACGGGCGTTGATATTCTTCCTCAGGGATTAACAAGTGCTGTTTCTGCACAAGATTTTTCAAATAATATTTCTCATATATTACAAGAATTTAAAAAAGAATATGATTTTATCATTTTAGAGATGGCAAGCAAACCAAAATATGGTTTTGAACAATTTGCAGAGCTAACAGACTATTATATTTGTAATACTGTTCTTAATGAACAAGATTGGATGATGTGGATGGTAAGCAGCTTTCCAAAGACTGTTTATCGTGTTGTTGCATCATAAACTTCGCAAAAGAGAAAAGAAATATGTATCATATGCTATAGTGGTACGCTTGTTTTTTGCTGAAGTTATAGTACATACTAAAATTAAAGATTTAATGTTAATTTTAAAATGCATTTTAGTTGGAGAGAAGCGTGGGGCAATCAGAGATGGCAGTAAAGAGATTAAACGATAACTTTTTAACACCTGTGCAAAAGGAAAATAGAAAACATATACAGGTGTGGCTTTACTCTATTTTACTGCTTTGTTTGGCAATTGTCTTAGTGGGTGGTGCTACTCGTTTGACGGGATCAGGATTATCTATAACGGAATGGAAGCCAATACACGGTGTTATTCCACCGATTGGTGAGGATCAATGGCAAGAGGAATTTTTAAAATATCAACAAATAGCACAATATAAGCTTCTTAATCGTGATATGACCTTAAGTGCTTTTAAGGTCATTTTTTGGTGGGAATGGGCGCATCGTGTTCTTGGGCGTCTTGTTGGTCTTGTTGCTTTATTAGGGCTCATTTGGTTTTGGGCAACTAAACGTATTGAAAAAAATATCTTACTTCCGCTTATTGTCGTACCTATTCTTATCGCCTTTCAGGGTTTTATTGGTTGGTGGATGGTCGCTTCAGGGATTGGGCAGAGTAATTTAACAAGTGTGAGCCAATATCGTTTGGCATTTCATCTTATAACGGCATGTTTTGTTATTGTTTTTGTTACTTATTTATCTCGAGGACTTGCAGAATACTCAGAAAAGCCAGCAAATCAAAAGGTGCAATATTTTGCGTCTTGGCTTGTTATTCTCGTTTTGATAGAGATTTATTTCGGAGCTTTGGTTGCAGGGCTTCATGCAGGAAAAGTCTATAATACATGGCCGCTTATGGATGGGCAGATTATTCCTGATGGATTGTTGCAGCATCGTCCTGTTTGGCTCAATTTATTCGAAAATTCCTTAATGGTTCAATTTATTCATCGGTTTTTTGCTTATTTTTTATTTATTGTCTCAGTTGTTCATGCTTTCTATGTACAAAAAAATGCTCCACATTCAACCCATTCTCGTCGTGCATTTCTTATCTGTGTTATGATTATTATCCAAGCAGTCTTGGGTATCTTAACACTGTTACATGAGGTTCCGATAAGTTTAGGGCTCATTCATCAAAGTATGGCACTAGCTGTGTTATGTTTTGCGGTTGCGCACTGGCGAGCAACGAAAGGGGCATATCGCGTTGTTGAATAAAAGTTTGTGGGTAGGGAGGTTTAGTCGCTTGAAAGCATTAAATCGAGGTTCTGGATAGCTGCAGCTGATGCGCCTTTTCCTAAATTATCGAATATGGCGCTGAGATTAAAAATGCCTTCGCGATCATTGCCAAATACGAACAGTTTCATACCATCTTTATTGGCTAAACACTCTGGATTAAGTCTTTCAAGTGAAACAGTTTCTTCTTGTGATGCAACTAAAATGGTATTTTGTCCATCGTAATGGTTTGCGAGAATTTCGCGCAAATCAGAACAGTTTGCTGATTTTGTGAATAAATGGCGATGCAGAGGAAGATTCACAATCATTCCTTGGGGAAAACGACCAACACTTGGTATAAAAACTGGGGTTTGATTGATTTGTCCATAGATTTTAATTTCTGGCACATGTTTGTGTGCAAGATTAAGACCATAAATAAAATAATTTTCCTTAATATTCTGTTGAGATTGATTTTCCATTTGTAAAATCAACTGTTTTCCACCACCGGTATAGCCGGAGATTGCATTAATCGAGATGGGATAATCGGCGTCTAGCAGTCCTGCTTCACGGAGTGGGCGAATCAAACTAATGGCACCAGTAGGATAGCATCCGGGATTGGTTACATAATGTGCTGCTTGAATGCGCTTTCTTTGTCCTGCTGTCATTTCAGGAAAACCGTAAACCCAGTCTGGTGTAACACGGTGTGCTGTCGAGCTATCAATAATCCTAATGTTTTTATTTTTTTTAAGCCAATGAACGGTTTCGCGTGCAGCATCATCTGGAAGACACAAAATAGCAATATCGGCTTGATTAAGATAGTCTTGTCGTAGATGAACATTATGGCGATCTTTATGAGAAAGAGAGAGTAGTTTTAAATCTGTACGCCTTTCTAAGCGTTTTTGTATTTGTAGTCCGGTTGTGCCATGTTCACCATCAATAAAAACTTTGGTTGCCATTCTTTTCTCTACTATATTCAGCTTTTCATATTATAAATTATTTTAAATCATTACCAACTTAAATAATAATTATTAAATTATTGAATTTATTTAGATTATAAATATTTTTTTGTAAAAGGTGTAAACAAATAAGAGCGTAAAAGAAGAAATTTAACCTCATTTTTCACCATTTTTATGAGAGACGTTTTTTGCTGTCTCTATGACAAGGAACAGGATAATTATTTGTATCATTATTTTTGAGTGTAAGTAGTTTAAAATGTTTGGTTTGCATGGTTTGCTGTGTTATCGTTTAATGACTTTATTTTTTAATGTTAGGAACGTATTTTATGACTCAGCAAAAAAATGACGCACAAGAGCGCTTTTTTAATGATAATTTACAAACTGTTGATGATGCAATCTTTGATGCAATTATGGAAGAATTTGAGCGTCAACAACATGAAATTGAGTTGATTGCTTCTGAGAATATTGTTTCAAGAGCGGTTCTTGAAGCACAGGGGTCTGTTTTAACCAATAAATATGCAGAAGGTTATCCAAGAAAGCGCTATTATGGTGGATGTCAATTTGTTGATGTCGTTGAAGATTTAGCCATTGAAAGGGCAAAACAGCTTTTTGGTGCTGCGTTTGCAAATGTACAGCCTAATTCTGGTAGCCAAATGAATCAAGCTGTCTTTTTAGCTTTACTTCAGCCTGGTGACACATTTATGGGGTTGGATTTAAATGCTGGTGGTCACCTTACGCATGGTTCACCTGTTAATATGTCAGGAAAATGGTTTAATGTTGTTTCCTATGGTGTACGTCAAGAAGATCAGATTATTGATATGGATGAGGTTGAGCGACTTGCAAAAGAACATAAGCCAAAACTTATTATAGCAGGGGGCTCATCTTATTCTCGATTCTGGAACTGGGAAAGATTCCGTGAAATTGCAGATGAAATCGGTGCTCATTTACTCGTTGATATGTCTCATATTGCTGGTCTTGTTGCTGGTGGCGTACATCCTTCACCTGTTCCACATGCGCATATTGTAACGACAACAACACATAAATCGCTTCGAGGTCCCCGAGGTGGTTTGATATTGACAAATGATGAGGCTTTATCCAAAAAAATTAATTCTGCTATTTTTCCTGGTCTTCAAGGGGGGCCTTTAATGCATGTGATTGCGGCAAAGGCTGTTGCATTTGGGGAGGCTTTGCATCCTTCTTTCAAGAATTATAGTGCCAAGGTGGTCACACATGCGAAAACTTTAGCAAAAACATTACAGAATAATGGTTTTAATATTGTTTCTGGCGGTACAGATAATCATTTATTGTTGGTTGATTTACGTTCCAAAAATCTAACAGGTAAACGTGCTGAATTGGCTTTAGGACGCGCTCATATTACCTGCAATAAAAATGGTATTCCTTTTGACCCTGAAACGCCATCTATAACATCGGGAATTCGTTTGGGCTCACCTGCTGCTACAACGCGTGGTTTTTTAGAAAAAGAATTTATTCAAGTTGGTCATTTGATTTCAGAAGTTCTTGATGGTCTTCGGAACGCAAAAAGTGATGAAGATAATCATGCTGTTGAAATGGCTGTTAAGAAAAAGGTGGAAGATATAACGAATCAATTTCCTCTTTACTCTTATCTCAGCGCTTGTTAAGGATATAAAAGAGATGCGCTGTCCTTATTGTCAATATGAGGATACACAGGTTAGAGACTCGCGTCCTGCAGAAGAGGGGGCAGTGATTCGACGCCGCCGTGTTTGTTCTGTTTGTGCTGGTCGCTTTACAACTTTTGAACGTGTTCAGTTGCGTGAGCTTTTAGTCGCTAAAAAAAGTGGACGATGTGAACCTTTCGATCGTGATAAGTTAATGCGATCAGTTGATGTGGCTGTACGTAAGCGCAATATTGATCCTGATCATATTGAACGAGCAATTTCTGGCATTGTACGCCAGCTTGAAAGTTTGGGAGAACCAGAGATTTCTTCAGAAAAAATTGGGCATCTTGTGATGGAAGCATTGAAAAGAATTGATGATATTGCTTATATTCGTTTTGCTTCTGTGTATCGAGATTTCCGTAATGCAAGCGATTTTCACGATGTTATAGATGAATTATCAAAGGGTATCGCGGATACAGAATCTCGTTTTGATGAATAAAAAAGTGCAAGATGAACGGTTTATGGCTGCAGCTATTCGTTTAGCAGAACGTCATGTCGGTCTTACAGGTGAGAATCCTTCGGTTGGTACATTAATTGTGCGAAACGATAATGGTGGAGGGGCTTTTATTGTTGGCTATGGCGTAACAGCTATTCATGGGCGTCCTCATGCGGAAGTGCAAGCTTTACACATGGCAGGTTCTTTGGCTCAAGGAGCTACTGCTTATGTTACATTAGAACCTTGTGCGCATTATGGAAAAACTTCGCCGTGTGTGAATGCACTTATTGGTTCAGGTGTTTCTCGAGTTGTTGTTGCGCTGACTGATTGTGACAAGCGTGTTGATGGTCATGGTATTGCTCTTTTGCGAGCGGCTGGTATTGAAGTGGTTGAGGGTATTTTAGCTGAAGAGGCTTTTGAATCCTTATGGACGCATTGGTGCATAAGAAAGATACAACGCTGTGCGGTCACTTTTAAAATGGCAATTTCTGCAGATAATGGTGTTGGAAAAAAAGAGAAAGGCAGCGTAAAAATTAGTGGAACACTTTCTCATGCCCATACGCATATTTTACGTGCTCAAAATAATGCTATCCTCGTTGGTATTGGAACTATACTCGCAGATGATCCACAACTCAATTGCCGCTTGCCAGGGATGGAGATGCGCTCACCAATTCGTATTATTTTGGATGCAGATTTATCTATCCCTCTTTATGCAAAAGTTGTCCAAACAGCTATAAAAATCCCTACATGGGTTATTTGTGATGGGGATCTTTCAAAGAAAAGCAAAAAAAATGCATTGGAGCAATATGGTGTGTCTGTTTATTCGGTAGAGATGAACAATGGTTGTGTAGAACCCTTTGCTCTTTTACAGATGCTTTATAAACATGGGATTAATAGTGTTTTATTGGAAGGGGGCGTCAAGACAGGGGAAAAATTTTTGAATGCTGGTTGTGTTGATCATTTGATATGTTTTCATACCCCCATTGTTTTAGGCAAAAATCGTATTGAAGCCCCTCATTTTGGAAATTATCTCTCGCAATTTCATAAAATTGAGACAAGAATGTTTGGAAATGACCGTTTTTATAAGTGGAGACGTAAGACATTATGTTCACAGGAATTATAACGGATATTGGTTGTGTTGAAGATGTTCAACCTTTAAAGCAGGGGATGCGTTTAAAGATTTCCACACGCTATGCTATAGAAAGTTTAGCAATTGGCGCATCAATTGCTTGTTCGGGAATTTGTCTGACAATTGTAGAGCGAGGATTAAAGCAAGAAGATTCCAATTGGTTTGTTGTTGAAGCGTGGGAAGAAACATTACGTTTAACGAATCTTGCACAATGGATAAAAGGAACTTTTGTTAATTTGGAACGTTCGCTTCGATTGGGTGATGAAATGGGGGGACATTTGGTTTCTGGTCATATTGATGGTTTGGCTGAAATCATTGATCAAAAAAAGGAAGGGGATGCAATTCGCTTTTATTTAAAAGTTTCAAGACAATTTATGCCTTTTATTGTTAATAAGGGATCTATTGCACTTAATGGGACATCTTTGACTGTTAATGGTGTTGAGGATTGTGTTTTTGATGTTCTTATTATTCGCCATACACTCGAAATGACAACGTGGGGACAAGCTAAAATTGGAGATCGGGTAAATTTGGAAATTGATCAACTTGCTCGTTATGCTGCAAAACTTTTTACTTTAAAAAGAGAAGATGAATAAGCCAACACTCTATTGATCGTTTTCAGAATTTTATGCTTTATAACTTTGATTTTTTTGATTCGTTTTTTGTGGAATTTCATTATGATGAAAGAGATAGGTAAAAAGCCTCACGTATTGATTGTTGAGGCACGTTTTTATGAGGGGATTTCTGATGCGCTTTTGAGAGGTGCAGTGAATACTTTGCAAAAAGCTGAAGCAAGTTATGATGTTGTAACGGTTCCTGGAGCATTAGAAATACCAAGTGCAATAGCTTTTTCTGAACAAAACAAAATATCGTATGATGGTTATGTTGCTCTTGGTTGTGTTATTCGGGGTGAAACATATCACTTTGAAATTGTTGCTAATGGTTCTTGTCGTGCATTGATGGATTTAACTGTTCATCAACACTTGGCTATTGGAAATGGTATTTTGACTGTTGAAAACGAAGAACAAGCATGGGTGCGTGCAAAACAAGATAACAAAAATAAAGGTGGTTTTGCGGCTGAAGCTGCTTTATGTATGATCGCTCTAAAAAAGAGATTTGGAGATAATCGTTAAATATGGCTGATATAAAAAGCAGACATTTTCCGCGTTCAGCCAATAAACGTGGAGCAGCAAGACTTGCTGCAGTTCAAGCACTCTATCAAATGGATATCGTGGGTTCGGGGGTGATGGAAACTGCAGCTGAGTATGAGGCTTATCGTTTGGGAAAAGATATTGATGGAGACCAATATCTTGAAGCTGATTTTCAATGGTTTTTGGCTATTATAACGGGTGTTGTAAAAGATCAAAAGCAGCTTGATCCGCTGCTTCATCAACAGCTTTCTGCAGAGTGGTCTCTTTCACGTCTTGATTCTATCTTACGCGCAATTTTACGAGCAGGTTTATGGGAGTTGATCAACCGTAAAGATGTCCCTATTGCAGTTGTTATGAATGAATATGTTGATATAGCAAAGGCGTTTTTTGAGGGTGAAGAGCCCAAACTTGTTAACGCAGTTCTCGATAGTATGGCAAAAAAAGTCCGACTCTAAGAGTTACAATCTTTTATATTATGAGACCTGACAATAATCAAATCTCATAATATTAAAACGATATGTAAACTATATTTTAGTTATTGGTTGGCAAATTCGCAGGGCCTTTTATAATTTGAATTAAGAAAGGATGTTCTTTCGTTACAGTTGGCGTTGTTTGTGTAATAAAGTCAAACACTTGACCGTCTTGTAACCCGTAATTTGCAACTTTTGCAACCTGATTATTTTTATTGAAGTAAATAGCTAAAACTTTGCGATCAATAATCTTTGTTTTCATAAACTGCATCCCACGATAACGTGTCTGTGAGATGTAATAAAAAACTTCATTATCATATTTTGTTTTTAATGAAGGGGTCCCTAAAGTTAAAAGAACTTGCTCTTGACTTGAGCCAATAGAGATAGAACTTAGAGCATTTTTATCAAGAACATAGCCTTCTCTATAAATTTGGCTTGAACCTGAAGAATCAAGAAGACTACACCCAGCAAGCATTCCTATGCTTGCTATTGATAGACCAATCAATAATTTACGTTTGATTAAGGCTATTATGTGAGGCATTTGAAACAATGATATCTCCTTTTTATACTGAGATGTAGGACAAGAAGGCAGCCTCAAGTTTTTTCTAATTTTAACTTAATCTACCGTAGCTTACACTGAGTTTCCCTGTTATAAAGCAAATTATGCCATATAGAATTTCTTTAGAAAAGAAAAAAATGCATAAATACTTGAGATAAATAAAAACATGGTGCTTTACGCGTTTTTATGTTTGGGAGTTGTCTATGAATGTTCAAAATGTTCCTCAAATGACATTTGCTTTGGCTTATCCAATATCTGTACGTTCTCTCCCTGCTAAAGGTATAAGGGTTCATTTTTGTGCAAACAAAAAAGAATGTACACATTTAGCCCAGAACCATGATTTAATTGAAGTAAAATCTTGTGAGGGAAAATTTCATATTTTCCCGTGGAAAAAACGCGGAGTGCGTATAAAAGGTCTGTTGCAAGCGCGTATACTACAGTTATGTGTTGTTACATTAGAACCATTAGAAAATATCCTTTGTGAAAATATTGAGGTTGTTTTTGTTCCTGAAGATTCAAATTTGATGAAGCCCAAAATATCAGAGGATACAGGGGAATTGTTTTTAGATGTAGAGGGGCTTGATACTCCTGAAGTGTTTTATGATGATAAAATTGATATTGGCGCAATCATGGAAGAGTTTTTTGAGTTGTCTATTAATCATTATCCACGTAAAGAAGGGATAAAGATGAATATGGTTGAAAATTTAGAAGAAGCAGAGCGAAAATTCTCTCCATTTTCTGTTTTGAAAAATTGGAAGTGATTGTAAAAAAATATAAAAAATATCTATTGTATGCTAAACGGTATTTTCTGCGGAGCGATTTTCGCCAGATATTCTGTGTGAGTATTCAGGAGCCAAAAATCATAATATGTATTTAAAGATGTAAATGAAAAGATGTGGGATATGCAAGCGTGATTAGAATTTCTGTGGATGTCATGGGCGGTGATTACGGTCCAGAAGCAGCTATTGCAGGAGCAGCAATTGTACAAAAATATTTATCAAATATTTATTTTCTATTTTATGGGGTAGAGGAGACTGTTTGTCCGGTTTTAAAAAAATATCCCTGTTTGGATTCTGTATCGCGCTTTTGCCCGACAGAAAGTTATACACGCATGGATGAAAAGCCAAGCCAAGCACTTCGTAATGGACGTGGTAAATCATCAATGTGGTACGCCATTGAAGCGGTAAAAAATGGTGAAGCTGATGCTTGCATTTCTGCTGGTAATACGGGAGCGCTGATGGCTATGTCTTATTTTTGTTTAAAAATGCTAGCAGAGGCTGAACGTCCTGGTATTGCGGGTATCTGGCCAACACTGCGCAGTGAGAGTATTGTTTTAGATATTGGAGCAACAATTGGTGCCTCTGCTAGTCAGTTGGTTGATTTGGCGGTTATGGGAGCAGGTATGTTTCGCGCTTTATATCACACTGAAAGACCAAGTGTTGGGCTTTTAAATGTGGGGGTGGAAGAGGTTAAAGGACTTTATGAAATAAAAAAAGCAGGAATGATATTGCGTGAAGTGCAATTAGAAGGATTGGAATATAAAGGATTTGTTGAGGGCAATGACATTGGAAAAGGAACAGTCGATGTTGTTGTAACAGAGGGGTTTTCTGGTAATATTGCTTTAAAAACCGCAGAAGGAACCGCGCGACAGATAGGAGAGATTTTAAACTCTGCAATGCGCAGTTCTTTTTTAACATCTCTTGGTTATTTTTTATCGCGGGGTGCTTTTCGTATACTGAAACATAAAATGGATCCTGATAGGGTGAATGGAGGAGTGCTTTTAGGTTTGAATGGTGTTGTTATAAAAAGTCATGGCAGTGCTAATGCTAATGGCTTTGCTTCTGCTATCCGCGTTGGTTATGAGATGGTTAACAACGGACTTTTACAAAAAATAACGGCTGATTTACGGCGATTTCATGAAAATAAAGAAACACTTTTTGACCAAGAAGATGAAGCAGTGATGAATGGAGAGTCCTTATGATAAGCTCTTATAATAGAAATAAAAAATTTGAAGAAAAGGTAAGAGCTGAATGATTCGGTCAATTATACGGGGTGTAGGAAGTGCTTTGCCGAAAAGAAGTTTATCAAATGATGAGATTGCAAAGTTTGTTGAAACGTCAGATTCATGGATTGTTCAGCGCACAGGAATACGCCAACGTTATATTGCCAGTGAAAATGAAACAACTGTTTCTTTAGGAGTTGAGGCTGCGCAAGCAGCACTTACAAATGCTGGTTTAACAATAAGAGACATCGATTGTATTATTTTAGCAACGTCCACCCCGAATCGTACTTTTCCTGCTTCTGCTGTTGAAATTCAGCATGCTTTGGGAATGAGTCATGGATTTGCTTTTGATATTCAAGCTGTTTGCTCTGGTTTTATTTTTGCTTTAACAACAGGAGATTCTTATTTACGGTGTGGGGGGGCTAAAAGAATTTTAGTTATTGGATCCGATACATTTTCTCGAATTTTAGATTGGGAAGATCGTACGACATGTGTTTTGTTTGGTGATGGTGCTGGTGCTGTTATTTTGGAAGCACAAGAAACTGAGGGGGATATTGCTTTTGAGCGTGGTATATTGTCTGCGAAATTGCGCTCTAATGGTGCTTATATAGATAAGCTATATGTTGATGGTGGACCTTCAACAACACAAACGACAGGCTATTTGCGTATGGAAGGACGAGAAGTCTTTAAATATGCTGTTGGTATGATAACGGATGTGGTTGATGATTGTTTTGCAGCTGCAGGTATGGATTCTTCACAACTAGATTGGTTTGTACCTCATCAGGCTAATAAGCGCATTATTGAAGCATCTGCTAAAAAGCTGGGAATTTCACTAGATAAAGTTGTGATTACCGTTGATCAACATGGTAATACGTCTGCTGCATCAGTTCCGTTGGCTTTAACAACAGCTGTTTGCGATGGAAAAATAAAAGAAGGAGATCTTATCATGTTAGAAGCCATGGGAGGTGGATTTACATGGGGAGCAATTCTTATTCGTTGGTAAATTATGGCTACTTGACCATATTTTAAGAAAACGTATAAGTCATTTTGTAATTTTTAATATTTTAATAGGTGGTTATAATGACAAGTAAGACAGTAACGCGTGCAGATTTAGCGAGCGTAGTTTGTAAAAGAGTGGGCTTGTCACATACTGAATCAGCAGCTTTAGTCGAATTGGTTTTGGATGAGATTTGCAACTCACTTGTAAGAGGTGAAGCGGTTAAATTATCTTCTTTTGCAACTTTTCAGGTTCGCAGTAAAAATGAACGTGTTGGACGCAATCCAAAAACAGGTGTTGAAGCACCTATTCCGCCGCGACGTGTTGTGACGTTTAAGGCTGCCAATGTTCTTAAACAGAGAATTTTAGATTCGCATCGTGCAAAACAGAAAAAATGATATCTCATAAATAAATGCCATGGTATGTTTGGTATTTGTTAAAGAAATGTATAAAATAAAAGTCTTTGTTTTTTAGAAAAAGACTGGTGAGTAAGGTGTCAATGATGGTCTTATTTTTGACTAATTTTGTTGAGAAATTGAAACAGAATGAGTCATTGTAAAGTAATTTATTTTGTTTTAAATAAGGTGTTACGAAATGGATAAAAGCTCTGATGCTTTTCGCACAATTAGCGAAGTAGCGGAGTTATTGGAGCTTCCGCAGCATGTCTTAAGATTTTGGGAAACACGTTTTAGGCAGATTAAACCAATGAAACGTGGGGGAGGAAGGCGCTATTATCGTCCGGTCGATGTTGATTTGCTCAATGGTATTAAGCAGTTACTATATGATCAGGGTTATACGATAAAAGGTGTGCAACGCCTTTTGAAAGAAAATGGTGTTGCTTTTGTGACTGCATTGGGTAATGGTGATCTTGATGCTATGAATGTGGTCATAGAGAAGAAACATGCAGGACAAACTTCTGAAAATGCAAGCAATAAGCCTAAAAAATCTTCTTTTGGGCTTTTGAGCTTCATGAGGAATGAGGGAGAAACATCTGTCGGTTCTTTGAATCTTTACAAAGACAAAACTGATAAAGCATTGTTACAAGAAATTTTGTTTGAACTCATTGAATGTAAGCGTGTTCTTGATAGAGCACGATAATAATAATATTTTTTATTTTATATGTGTTTCGTAGATATTTAGACGTTTTATGGATGTGCTCAGAATTTAATACGTTCAACGAGAGGTCATGTACCGTATGTGTATATTTAACGAGTTTTTTATAAGAGTTTTTAATTTGGTAAAATATGAAGAGGAAAAAGAATAAACGCTGAGTTTTGCCATTTTTCTTTGATTTAGCTTTATAAAAATTAAGGCAATATCTCATCAGTGTAGATTGCGGGATGTAGAATGCCGTTGGCTTACCGATTCATGTGCTTGTTTTAAAGAGATGTTTCTTAAGCTTATTTTGCCATGATTCTTCGTGAATGATATAATGGTAAACTCTGCTGAATGTCGCTATTTTTACATTTATGAAGGAGCAAGTCGGCATCATCATTATAGTTATAGTCTGTCCTCAATGATTGCAACGATCCTTAGCACTTTAGGCGGTTCATTGTAGGCATTTTAAAAGTCCTTTCTCAATAATTTTTATCCACACATTTATTCCGCTTGTTTGGTGCAAGCAAATGATTTTGATAGATTCAACATAAACATATTTAAAATAAGAGAATCCTATGATATTCAAAGCTTTATTTAATATGAATAACGATATATTATGATTATAAATCAATATCTTGTCTTTTTTATAAGGGCTTATCTTATGAATAAGACATATCATTGTTTAGGTAATTTTACATATTTTTTATTAATAAATATAATCTTGTTTCCAGTTTTCTTGCTTGATATTGCTATCATTATTGTAATGATCTATCCATGATAATAGCAGAATCTTTTCATTATAAAGGTAAAAGATTAATGTTATTATTAATATTCAATTGGCTATGATTTTTTCATTTAAACAAGCTCATAGCTTACATTCAATTTTTTCACCAATCTACCTTGTAGAGAAAGAGCCGTTATTCTTTCTGATGATAGGTCATTGTGCATGAAACAAAAACACACTACAATATCAAATTATTTCATTTTGTACAAAAACTGAAGATTTATAGTAAAAAATTAACGTATTACAATTTTCTGTGATATTACGCATTTATTACGCGTTGCAAATCTGGAGGTGTTGCCTCATTTGAGAGTTGTTTAATTACATCTTCTACAGATAAAAGGGTTTGATTTGTACTTCCTAAGCGGCGCATATTTACGCTATTTGTTTCAGCTTCACGTTTGCCACATACCAAAATTACGGGGACTTTTTGTAAAGAATGTTCTCGTATTTTATAGTTAATTTTTTCATTGCGGAGATCTATTGTTGCGGAAAGCCCAGTAGCTTTAAGTTTTGCTGTTATTTTTTGGGCATATTCATTTGCTTCGGATGTAATTGTTGCAACAACAATTTGTTCAGGAGCAAGCCAAAGTGGCATATGTCCAGCAAAGTTTTCGATTAATATACCAAGGAAACGCTCCATTGATCCAAAAATAGCACGGTGGATCATAACAGGTTGACGTTTTTCTGAATCTTTATCAATATAGAATGCACCAAAACGTTCAGGGAGATTAAAGTCTATTTGTGTTGTTCCACATTGCCATTCACGACCGATAGCATCCTTTAATGTATATTCAAATTTTGGACCATAAAATGCTCCTTCACCTGGAAGGATGCTTGTTTTGATTTGTCCTGCAAATTTTGTTTCAATCGTTTTAAGGACAGATTCCATGATACTTTCTGCGTGATCCCATAATGCATCAGATCCAACTCGTTTTTCTGGACGTGTTGAAAGCTTAAGACTGATTTCTTTAAAACCAAAATCAGCATAAGTTGATAAAATAAGATCATTAATACTGAGACATTCATCGGCTAATTGTTCATCAGTACAAAAAATATGCGCATCATCTTGTGTAAAACCACGCACACGCATAAGACCATGTAAAGAGCCTGAAGGCTCATAACGATGAACAAGTCCAAATTCAGCAAGTCTAATAGGCAAATCACGATAAGATTTTAAACCATGTTTAAAAATTTGCACATGACCAGGGCAATTCATTGGTTTAAGAGCATAAACATTCCTATGATCTGAATTTTCTACTGCTGGAATTGCTTTGAACATGTTCTCCTTATACCAGCCCCAATGGCCAGATATTTCCCAAAGTGACCTATCGAGAACTTGTGGCGCATTAACTTCAGCATATTGATGATCATCAAGGCGCCTACGCATATAGTTGATCAAATTTTGGAACATTTTCCAGCCTTTTTTGTGCCAAAAAATCATTCCTGGCCCTTCTTCTTGAAAGTGAAATAAGTCCATTTCACGTCCCAAACGGCGATGATCACGTTTTTCAGCTTCTTCTAGCATATGGAGGTAGGCTTTTAAGTCATTTTCATTTGCAAATGCTGTTCCATAAATTCTCGTGAGCATTGGATTATTGGCATCGCCACGCCAATAAGCGCCTGCAACTTTCATTAATTTGAAAGCATTCCCAATTTGCCCTGTAGATTGCATGTGCGGTCCGCGACAAAGATCAAACCACTCTCCTTGATAATAAACTTTTAAATCTTGATTTTCAGGAATGCTATCAATAAGTTCAACTTTATAAAATTCCTTTTTCTCAGAAAAAACTCTTCTCGCTTTTTCACGAGACCAAATTTCTTTTCTAAAAGGTTTATTGCGTTGGATAATTTCACGCATTTTCTTTTCAATGACAGTGAGATCATCTAATGTGAAAGGTTGTTGGCGTGCAAAATCATAATAGAATCCATTTTCAATGACAGGACCTATTGTTACTTGCGTTTCAGGAAAGAGCTCTTGCACTGCTTCAGCAAGGACATGGGCGCAATCATGCCTTATGAGCTCAAGAGCGCGTGAGTCTTCTCGGGTAATAATCTCTACTTGACCAGATTGTCCCAATGGATCCGATAAGTCTCGCGTGATGCCATCAAGACTATAGGCGACTGCTTTTTTTGCAAGTGATTTAGAAATAGATTCTGCTAATTCCAAGCCTGTCATTTCGGGGGGGTAATTATGTTTTGAGCCGTCAGGAAAAGAAAGAGAAATAGAGCAAGACATAAAAACACCCTTTAAGTCCAATTCCGCCAACGATTGCGGATGGTTTCGTGACTAAGTAAAAAACTTATAGACTAATCTTTCTATCAGTACATATAAAAAAAGAAAAGGATTATTTATTGTGTTTGTCAGAAATTTTCCAGTAACGCCAAGGTTTATAAAAACAGCAAGAATTTCCAAGTGATGGAGGGACTGGATCAAAGCCATCTGTTCCAAAGGGCCCACAACGCATGATACGAAAGAGTCCCATCCATGCACCAGCCCAAAGCCCATGGCGTGCAATCGCTTCATATGTATATTCTGAACAAGTCGGGGCATGGCGACATTGATTGCCTATAAGACTCGAAAGTGTTATTTGATAGAAACGTATTAAGAAAATACCCAATAATCGTCCGGGTGTCTTTTGCCAAGTGCCTGTGTAATTCCGAGTCAACTTTTTTTGTCTAGATTGTGATTTGAACATTTATTTTTCTTCAATTTTTTGAATGCAGTCTATCGTTGCATCAAAGGGTAGTAGTGTTGCTGCATGGCGCACTTTATAGTCTTTAATGGGCTGTAAGCAAGAAAAATCCTCAAATGGAGCTTGAGGAGAAGGACCATTTTGCGTTAGCATTTGGTAGATAACTTCACGCAATATTTTAAGATCTTGAGTTGTTTGTCCGATGATATGAGATGCTAAAAGTGAAGCTGAAGCTTGCCCTAGCACACATGCATGTATTTCGTGAGCAAAATCGGTAATAATACCATTTTCCACTTTTAAATCTACAGTGATTGTCGAACCACAAAGGTGTGCATGTTTTCTTGATGTTGCATCAGGATTATTAAGACGCCCAATTTTGCCTATATGTGCAGCATATTTAAGTATTTTATCATTATAGATAGTATCAATCATGCGCTATTGCCTGAAATTTTGAGAGTCGTGATTGTTTAAACTTTTAATTCGCTTATATAGAGATTATACAAAATGAGATAGGTATGGAGCAAATGCTTTGTATAGAATAAGCTTGGAGTTTTTGAATGCGTAATGTTGTTAAAGAGGACACAAATTTATCTGAAGAAAAGCGTCCGAGTATTGAAGAGGTGGAAGAGGCGATTCGTACATTACTCTTATGGATAGGGGAAAATCCAAATAGAGAAGGGCTTTTAGATACTCCAAAACGTATAGCCAAGGCATATCGCGAGCTTTTTAATGGTTATAGTCAATCGGTTAAAGAAACCTTAGGTACAGTTTTTGAAGAGGTTTCAGGATACAATGAAGCCGTAATCGTAAAGAATATATCTTTTTATTCACACTGTGAGCATCACATGATCCCAATTATTGGGAAAGCACATATAGCATATCTTCCTAATACAAAAATTGTTGGTCTTTCAAAAATTGTACGTGTTGTAGATATTTTTTCTCGTCGTTTACAAACTCAAGAAGCTATGACAGCGCAAGTGGCTCACGCGTTAAAAACGTATCTGAAGCCTCATGGTGTCGCAGTATTGATTGAGGCTGAGCACATGTGTATGGCTATGAGAGGAATCCAAAAACAGGGCTCTACAACAATTACAAAAAACTTTCATGGTTATTATGAAAAAGATCAAGCGGCACAAGAACATTTTATGATGATGGTTCAAAGGTCATAGTAAAGCCCATATTTCTCGTAATCTCTATTAAGTTATAAAACATCCGGATAAAATAAATTATGAGAAAAAGAAAATTGGCTTGTACCTTTCTTTATGATTTGTTAAAGGCTAAAAACCAAGGTTTTTTCTTTCCACGTGCGGTCGTGGCGGAATTGGTAGACGCGCAGCGTTGAGGTCGCTGTGGGGCAACCCGTGGAAGTTCGAGTCTTCTCGACCGCACCAGTTAGCAGTGAGTTTCTCCATAATGAGATGAAGTTATGTTAGAGAGAGGGGATTTATAGGCATTATAGAAAAATCTTTTTTGTATGTTATTTGTTGGTGTGTTGCCAATAATGTTTCGTTTTTTATTACTTTATCTATGCATTTGAAATGTTATATTTTTATAAGGTGGGGTTAAGTTGCAGTGAGAAGTATAATGATTCTGAGATATTTAACACTTCTTATTTGTATTTCTTTATTATCAGCGTGTAGTGATTCACGTGCTGTACTTTGGCATGGGGTACATGCAACACCTTCTATGACTGCCGTAGAAAGGGAAGTTGAAGGGAAACCAGTTTCTCCAAAAGCCATCGTTCCAGTGTATGTTGCAACAAGTCGTATGATGCAAAATAATTACGCTCAACCTTATGGTGCAGAGCGATCAAATAAAGTTCATTATAATCGCGTTGACGTAGGAATTCCTCAGCAACATGTAAAGGGAGTTGTTGAAATAAATGCCTATAAACCTACGCATGATAAGTATTTTGCAGCAGTAGCATTGCAAAAATACGATAATAAAGAACAGTTTAAACAGCAATTAAATGCTGCTTTAGCAAAAAAGCCAAAAGGAAAAAGAGAAATTTTTCTTTTTATCCATGGGTATAATAATAATTTTGCAGATGGTACATTTCGTACAGCACAGTTTACACACGATTATTCTTTAAATGTTGTCGCTGTGCATTATTCTTGGCCTTCGGCCGGATCAGTTCCTCTTTATATTTATGATCGTGACAGTGCTAATTTTGCCCGTGACGGATTGATAGAGCTTTTAACACTTATTAGTGAAACCAATGCTGATCAAATTTCGGTTATTGCACATTCTATGGGCAATTTTGTTATAATGGAAGCATTTAGAACGTTAGCGTTACAGGGAAAATATAGGCCTATTCGTCGTATTACAAGTTTATTAATGGCTGCACCAGATATTGATGTTGATGTATTTGAGCGCCAACTTAATGATATAAAAAAACTCCCGCAGCCAACCGCTATTTTAGTATCCAGAGCGGATAAAGCTCTTGCCGTTTCAGGACGTCTTACGGGTGGACATCATCGTGTGGGCGATGGCTCAGATATCGAAATGTTGCGTAAAAATGGAATAGCTGTTCTTGATTTTTCTCATGTGGATGGGGGAGCACACAATGTCTTTGCATCTTCGCCAACGTTGATGGCTCTTTCTCGAGAAGGTTCTTTGGCTTCCACAATTATGCAAGGTACAGAATTGTCACCTAGTCAAGCCCTTCTTGCTGATGGTAGTAGTGTGTTGGAAAAAACAACACATCTTATCCTTTATACACCTGTACGTTTTCTCTCTCCACGGATTCCACGTTGATCGTGAAAAGAGAGAAAGGGCTCCATCGAATAATGTATTGGAGGTAATATTTTTTAGCACTTTCTTTAGAATGGTCTTGTAAAATGAAAAATAAATAGCGGGATGAATGTAAAAAACAGTCATTAGGTGAGTTTGTGATGATTGCACGGAAACGCTATGTTAATACGCCTACAGTTGTTGATTATTTATCTCATTCCGCAATTAAGTTATTAGACATTCATGCTATGCTTGTGAAGGTGAGAAAAGGTGATATGGGGGAAAAACCAAATTTATTGCGTCAAATTGATTCTACAAAAAAACAGTTAGATGAAATAAGCCATGCTCTTATTTTAGAATATCGTAAACGCCAAGAAAATGAGCGTTTTTTAAAACAAATTCTGCTATCTATTTCTGATCAACTTTTTGCACTTAATAATGGTTTTAAGGAAACAGGACGTCTTTTTTTTCAAGAAGTTAGAATACTTCAATCTCAGATGCAATGTTTATATGAGGGAAAGGAGAGGCTGCATTTGTTGAATAGCCAAGAATCTTTTTGTTCTCCGTCAAAGATTGATGAAGTCATTAAACAGTTACAAAAAGCACGAGAAAAGCTTATTCTTGAAAGTCCACATCTCTTTGAAAAAAGCACAAAAGCTAAACAATAAAAGTTCTTTAGTTGAGCAGATAGATAATTTGAATTTTACAGCAAAAACGCTGTTAGATAGAAGGCTACAACCTTTTTAAAGAAAAGAATTTGCTTTAATAAATGAAACACATGCCTTATGTCTTTGCTAAAGTTAAGGCTGATGAATTAGGTGGCTTTATTGAAAAAAATGTTTGTGGAAAGAATTTTACAAAAAACTTTCTGATTCTTTTAATAATAGCCCGCCGGATAATTTTACCAATGTTATGAAGTTGTTAGTATATTCATTAGAAACTTAAACTTTAATATTTTCCTTGGTAGAAATTAGCTGAATTTAAAGTATTAAAAAGAAGTTTGATAAAAATAACATATTTTGTAAATTCACGCTCACCTCTACCTTCTCTTGAATTTAAAAACACTCGGAAAATGAAAAGCTACACGTAATTAAAAAACATATGGTGCCCCCAGAGAGCGAATCAGGCTTTAGCAACAAGAATCAAGTTATGTAAATATGTGCAAGAGCATATTGATGTCTATAATTTTTTATGTTCCAATAAAAAAATTAAGAATTAAAGAAAAAATCTCAAATCAAAAAATTAAGGTGGTCTAAAAGGTGGACCCAAAAAGGTGGACGAGCAATGTGTGAAAAGGTGGACGAGAAGGGAAATTAAGTGAGGGGGATTCATAGATTATCAGCATTGCTTGTCAAGTCTGCTTCTCAAGGTAAATACTGTGATGGAGCAGGGCTATGGTTGAATGTTCGAAAAGACAATACGCGCTCTTGGTTCTTTCGTTATACATACCATAACAAACGCCGTGAAATGGGGCTTGGTCCAGTCGCACAACTTTCTCTGAAAGAAGCGCGCGAACTTGCCAAGCATTATAGTGCTATTCTCAGAGAAGGCAATGACCCTATTGTCTTTCGAGAACAAACCGTTTTAAAACAGCAAAGCAACATATTCAGTGAGATTGCAATTGCGGCTTTTGAAAGTAAAAAAGCAGAGTTAAAAAATGAAGGCAAAAATGGGCGTTGGTTTTCTCCGCTGGAATTGCACGTTATTCCACACATAGGCAGCCTCTCTATAGAAAAATTAACGGCTAATATCATTCGCAATGTTCTTGCGCCCCTTTGGCATGAAAAAGCAGATACAGCACGAAAAGCGTTAAACCGTATTAACATTTGCTTGAAATATGCGGCGGCTCTTGGTTTGGAAGTTGATCTACAAGCTTGTATGAAAGCACGCGCCCTTTTGGGAAAGCCCCGTACTACACCAACAAATATTCCTGCTATGCCATGGCAAGAAGTTCCGGCATTTTATCAGAATTTAGATGATAAGATTCTTTCAAATTTAGCACTGAAGTTGCTTATTTTGACGGGGGTACGGTCATATCCATTGCGCTATTTGCGTCTTGAACAAATAGATAAAGATATATGGACGATACCCAAAGAAAATATGAAGGGTATTGTAGGGAAAGTTTCAGATTTTCGCGTGCCATTGAGTAATGAAGCTTTAAAAGTGATTGAAAAATCTCTTCCCTTTGAAAAAAATGGTTTTCTCTTTTCTGGTCTTACCGGCAAACCAATTTCTGATGCAAGCATGGCAAAATATATGACAATTTGTGGTTTGACTTATCGTCCCCATGGTTTTCGTTCCAGCTTACGGGATTGGATAGCAGAGACAACGTCAACACCCTTTGAGATTGCCGAAACTGTTCTTGCACATTCAGTTGGGAGTTCAGTGACAAAAGCTTATATGCGGACAGATTTTTTAGAACAACGCCATGCTCTCTTGGAACAGTGGGCTGCATTTATAACAGGAGATACTTGACAGGATTATAACAATGTGTCTATTGTCGAAGCAGGTGCCTAGAAAACACCTTAGACACATAGCGGATAGATTGCCGATACAATCTTTTCTCAGCACATTAAAGGCTTTGACTCATTGTATGTTACACACATATAATGGCTTTGCCGGGTGTGGTTATGCTATACAATACCCTTTTGGGGAAGGCATAACGACGGGCTATGTGCCGTGTTTTCTAGCACCCGGCGCTCTTCTAGAGTGTCAATAGAAGACATTTAAACACATAGGAGTTCATTATGAACACGCTTATAGAAATTAAAGAAAAAATCGTTGATCAGGAAACTGTTCAAACGGTAAACGCTCGTGATTTGCATGCGTTTTTGGAAATAGGGAAAGATTTTTCTACCTGGATTAAAGATCGCATTCATCAGTATAAATTTGAAGAGGGTAGTGATTTTATAAAAACACAAGATTTGCGGTCCCCAAAATTGGGGAGCGCAAAATCTAGAGCTATTACAGCAATAGATTATCACCTTACCTTAGACATGGCTAAAGAACTTTCAATGGTTGAACGCAATGAGAAAGGTAGACAGGCCCGTCGTTACTTTATCGAGTGTGAAAAAAAGTTAAAAAGCCAATCTGTTGATTATGATAATGATACACGCTTTGATTTGCCAAGTTACTGGGAGGGTATGAGTGCTGGTGAAAAAGCTTTGTATCTTTTAGGTCCAATCCATGTTCGTCTTATTGACGCTTTTAGAGTGGATGAAGAGAATAGAAAATATAAAGCTCTCATTAAAGAAGCTAAGCGGGTTTTAGCAAGATCTGTTACGAAAGCTGCTTAAGTAAACGACATGACTCATCTCCCCGTTTCAAAAGCGGGGAGAGGATAAGGCTTTCAGCTTTTGAAAACCACTGTTTGAGATGTGTAAAACGATATTATCTCTCGCATCTGTGAGGCGCGCGAAATTGACAATTCATTTGCTAAACAGTTTCGCACATCTCAGAATGTATTTAGAGTCGGATATTTGGTTTTTGTGTAAAAACACTTACCAATGCGTCCATAATACGTGAAAAATCAAGCGCTAATAAGATTATAATGAGTACAATCCATTTCGTATAACGAGACATCACTTTTACACTTTTGTAGGTCATGATGATTTCTTGAAGTATTTCTTTTTCTCCTTCTGTAAGTTCTATATCGTCTTGTGTTCTTTTTCTAGCCATGTTTCCACCCACACACACGTTCACCCTGCTTGTTATGCTTTAAGATCTCTCTTGCTAAATTGGAACTGATGACGTTAACATCTTGCCTCTCTAAATAAATTGGCAACCAACCAACACAAGAGACATACTTATTTGTCCCGCAACCAACGAGAGAGAGCAGTACGCACATCAGTATCATTTTTCTGATTAACTTCATTTTCCACCTCCAGCCGTGTTGTTGCTGCCTTTAAGGTTTTTTCTGTTTGCTTTTGCCGTTCTGCCTTTTTTCCAAGGGTAAAAGCTTTTGCCAAAGCCATAAAAAAAGCGGCTAAAGCCGCGCCTGTTAACAGCAGATTTCTTTTCATCCATAAGATCATAGGCGGTGTTCCTGAAAACGTTTAGCAACAAAGAAAATGCCAGCACATGCGGCTAAAACCATGATAGTGGCGAGCGCCCATTGCACTGGACCATTGCCTGCTAATAAGCCTCCAAGCCCTGAAAAAGAACCAATAATCGGTGCAAGAGCTTCGGCTTTGAAAACCCCCGTTGGTGCTTGCGTTTCTACTGTTTGATAATTGGAGGAAACAAAAGCCCCTTTCGCCCATAAGCCTGTTTCTGCTGCACGCCGGTGTGCGAGACCTTCAAGACGCTTACCGCCTGCTTTGGTCCATTTCTGTAGCTCGGCAGGGACAGCTTCATATTCACCTTGATTGAGCTTTTTTAACAGTGTCGAGTTACAAAAGGCTCCTGTTCCTACATTATAGCAAAAGGACACTAACGCCGCGAATTGTTCATCTGTTAATGAAACTGTAACAGCGCGTTCAACAGCATTTTCAAATTGTCTTAAGTCTTGGCAAAGAAGTTCTTCTGCTTGCTTTTCAGTGATTGTCATGCCTTCGTAAATAAAAGGTTTTCCAGCACTGTTTGTATGTCCATAACCTATTGTCCACACCCCAATGGCATCTTTATAGGCGTTTAAACGCAAACCTTCCCATTGTTTGATAAGTGCAAGTCCTTCTGATGATATTTTTCGCATATGCTTCTCCATAAAAAAAGCTCCGCAAAAAGCAGAGCTGGATTAAAAAAATTGACATCTTTCTCATTCGGAAAGATAGCTTGGTTAAGCTTCATGTCGCTTTTTCATTGGAACAAAAGAATGTATTTGACATTGTAATAATTGTATCTTATAAGTTACAAATGTTTACAGTATACAAAACAGAGCATTTTATAAAATGGCTAGATTCTTTAAAAGATGAGATTGCGCAAGCGCATATTGTTAAACGGATAGCAAGAATAGAAACGGGATTTCTTGGAAATGTAAAATTTTTCCGTGGAATTGGAGAGTTAAAAATACATCATGGTCCTGGCTATAGAATCTATTTTGTAAAACAAGGTAAACAAATCATTTTGTTATTAAATGCGGGTGATAAATCTACACAACAAAAAGATATCGAAAAAGCTCTTCAATTAGTAAAGGAAATGAAACATGGAAATTACTAAATTTGATACAAGTGAATATTTCAAGACACCTGAGACACAAAGGATTCTTTTAGAAGATGCTCTTGAAAGCAAAGATAGTAAGTATCTTGCCCATGCTCTTGGTATAATAGCGAAAAACCAAGGAATGAGTAAAATCGCCCAAAATACAGGGCTATCAAGAGAGTCTCTTTATCGTTCTTTAAGCGATAAAGGTGATCCACGCCTTTCTACTTTTCTTAGTGTTTTGAGTGCTTTAGATTTGCAAATGAGTTTAACACCTATTCAAAAGAATTGTAAGGAGCAGAAAGCTTTAGAAGAAGCATCTTAACCACCTCCCCACCTTTGAAGTGGGAAAGGGGCATATATTTTACTTAAGCAACTTTTCTAATAGGGTTCTCTAAATTTGGTTCGTAAGCTTTCAACAAAGAATCCATGCTATGTGGCAGTTCGGAAGCTCCAAAATCTGT
The DNA here is from genome assembly GCF_042196825.1 of Bartonella sp. AC10YNML. Taxonomy (NCBI): domain Bacteria; kingdom Pseudomonadati; phylum Pseudomonadota; class Alphaproteobacteria; order Hyphomicrobiales; family Bartonellaceae; genus Bartonella; species Bartonella sp. AC10YNML. The sequence goes on from NZ_JBHIRA010000011.1 coordinate 47,426, forward strand.
TAGAACTGTTAAGATTTTAAGCATACTTGGAACCTCATTCTGAAGTTTTAAAATCAAAACCTTTTCTATTACACTCATAGTATCAACCAGAGCAGTACAATCTTTATCGCTCATATTCTCACGTCTAGAAAATTGAGATAATGCCATCCACAAATTACATAAAAAGTCGACACTGGTATTCATTGCACACCTCCATGAATTTGCTCTCTTAAGCATGCTAATCCTCTGGAGGTAATTTTTGTTGAAGGGAGCACCTTCTCTGTACCATCTGGTCTTTGAATGGTGATAGCAGGGCAGTCCATGAATCCTTTCTTGATTTTATCCTGATAAGGTAACAGAGGCGCCCCTGGAGCCCGTCGATAGACCCAATCATGTTTACGCAAGTAATCCGTTAAATCCTTTGGTCGTACCTCCAACATCTTTGCTGCTTCGATAAGACCAAACAAACCATCAGAACGCTTTAGACCTTCCAAAGCTTCAGCTTTTGGAGCTAATTCTGCAATAACATGATCTTTCTGCTCAATTTGACTTTGTAAGTGATTCAAAACACCAAGTAATGCTTCGGGTTTGGAATAGTCAACTTGTGGTGTTGTTATTTGTCTTTCCAATTCTTGCCAACGGTCAATGATTTTAGCACGTAAAGCAGTACTGTAACCAGATACGAGAATTAAACATTCACGCTTAGGTAAGTTATAACAAGGGCGGCTTTCACCTTTTGCATCAACGTAAGTACCGATAAAATCAACCAATCCAAATTTGGAGCCGTTAAGTTCTTCAAGCATTTTCTTGATATCACGCATAATATGTGCGTGCTGCTTTTTACACAAATCAGCAATTTCACGACTAGACATAGTCCGAGTGGTAGCACTATTAGCAGTGCTTTCTTTAGTTTCTATGAGATTGTTCATAAAGAACTCCTTGCTACTTAGAGGTTTCTTATTGACACTCTACAAGAGTGTCGGGTGTTAAGAAACACGGTAGCAAGTCCGCCGTTATGCTTTTCCCAAAAGGGTATTTTATAGCGTAACTACACCCGACAAAGTCATTATATGCGTGTAACATACAATGAGTCAAAGCTTTTTAATGTGCGGAAAACTGATTATTTCGACAATCAATCCGCTTGCTATCAAGGTGTTTCTTAGGCACCTGATTCGATTATTCATATTGTCGCAATATTGTCAAGTGGCAATGTAATGTTTTTATAAAAGTAATCAGCTAAATCCTTTGGTCGTACCTCTAACATCTTTGCTGCTTCGATAAGACCAAACAGACCATCAGAACGTTTTAGACCCTCAAGTGCCTCTGCTTTTGGTGCTAATTCTGCAATAACATGATCTTTCTGCTCAATTTGACTTTGTAAATGATTCAAGACGCCAAGTAATGCTTCGGGTTTGGAGTAGTCAATCTGTGGTGTTGCTACTTGTTTTAACCGTCTTTCACATTCGATAAAGTATAAACGAGCTTTTCTACCTTTCTTATTATTTTCAAGCATAGAGAGCTCTTTGGCTACGCTTAAGGTGAGATGATAATCTTTAGAGGGACGACCACCTTGGAGGTTTTCCCCAAAATTGGTGAAAACTAAATAATCCTGATTTTCTAATAAATTATATTTGTTGATGCGATTTTTAATCCAATCATTAAAGCGGGCTTTTATCTCTAAAAACGCATGCAAATCACGAGCGTTAACAGTTTGAACAGTTTCCTGATCAATAACCTGTTCTCTAATTTCTATAAGAGTGTTCATGTGAACTCCTTGGTAATAGAGGTTTTCTATTGACACTCTATGAAGAGTGCCGGGTGCTAGAAAACACGGTACCAAGTCCGTCGTTATGCTTTTCCCAAAAGGGTATTGTATAGCGTAACTACACCCGACAAGATCTTTATATGCCACAGCATATAATGAGTCAAAATCTTTAATGTTCAGAAGATTGATTATTTCGGCAATCAATCCGCTTGGTATTTTAAGGTGTTTTCTAGGCACCTGATTCGATTATTCATATTGTCGCCACATTGTCAAGCGGCTTTTGAGATTTTTTGCATTTTTGCTAATTTGACTTATCTGTCTTCCTCGTCCATATGGATGACGCCTTCGCCTTCATCACATGCGTTAGGTGGGGCGTTTGGGTCAAGGGTATCATCTTTGTCTGGTGTGGTGTTTGCAACGTTTCCAGCTGTGTTTTCTTGGGCTTCATCAAAAAGTTCACACTCTATTTTTGTGGTGTAACCACCTGTTTTATCAAGTTTGTGCTTAACACTTTTGATGCGCCATTCTGCTGGAATATAGGGGCGGAAAGGGGGCTCTTGAACAAGCTTTGCTTCCGCTTGTACAAAGGGATCACCACCAATATCACATGAGAAAGAAGATTTCCCACGCGATGATTTATTGCGATAAGCCGCAATGGCTGCAACAGCTTCTGATTGATTGTGGTAGGTATATTTGAGTTCATGAAACGGTGCTTTACCAACTTTGACTTCTTTTTTTTCACCAGTGCGAATATCATGATAGCTTGCGATAACACCGCCTTTTTTCTCTTCTTCTTGCTCTTGATTTTCAGGTGTTTTGGCTTCCGTCTCTACTTTAGGCAAATTGGGGGCGTCATTTTCGTCCATATGGATAACATCTTCGCCTTCTTCAATTTCCTCTGGCTCTCGTGCATCAGCGGCGGCTTTTTGATCATCTCCTGCCTCTGTTGCTAAGCCGTTTGCTGCTCCTGCTTCATCACGCGCACTGTATTTAAAATCCCAAGAGGTACAGAGTTTTTCATGGATAATAACAACGGGGAGTGTTTCACCAGTGATGGCTTTGCCTTCCCCCCGTCTAGCCAAAACAAGCTTGCCATCAACGGGTTTTGCTACCGCATCATAGTCTTCTGCAAGGCGCGTGGCAAAAGCCATATCGCTTTCAGAAGTTTGATCAATGTGACGCACAACAATTTTAGCAAGAGCAGGGTCAACTTTTGGTGTATAGCCATTGCGCTCTGCTATCTCTTGAACAATACTGCCAAGGGTTTGTTGGTGATAGGATTGGCTTTTGGGTGTTCTATAAGACGTATTCATAGAGGCGGCGCGTCCGGTCACGCTTAGGCTTTGAGGCGGGCTGCTTACAGAGATTTCATCAATCAGATAGGCTCCCATATCGCGGTTTTTGCCGCCTTCATAGCCAAGTGTGACAGAAATGATTGTTCCGATGAGAGGAATATCAAGAAAGCCGTTATCACTGTCACGGGCGCGGTCATCAAGCTCTATGGTAATGCGGTCACTTTTGTCTTCTGCTTCATCGGTAATTTCAATCGACAAAACATAGTCCATCAGCGTTCTTGTGATGTCCTCTCCATTTGCCATCACTGTGCAAAAAGGTTTCATGACTGGCTACCCCAAATTCTAATCACCGGTGTGGCTTTAGGATAGGGGAGGGTTGGCAAAACGATTGTGATGCCTGCTTTTAAAATGGGTCCATAGTCTGCAAGACCAAAATTTGCTGCATAAACGCGTTCAACAGCAAGGGCTTGTTGACCCTTTGCATAATATCTCCAGCAAATGGCGTCAACCATATCACCTTCTTTTGTTACGTAAAGATCACTCATAGCTCTTCACCATATTCTCTCAACTTTATCGTAAATTCTTGTTTTTTGGGGGACCCGTTATAGTGAAAAATGCTTTGTTTTTCCTCTACAGAAAGGATAACAAACTTGCCTAAAATTTTCCCCTGACCGGTTACAAGGATATGAGGACCATTATGCGCCATTTGTCGCAAATACTCGATTTGTCCGTGACCGCCTTTAAAATCTGGATAGATCACCCCAGTTAAAGAAAACTCTGCATTTGCAAGGGCAGGCAATTGAAGCGCTGCTTTGCGCCCCAATCGCCCTTGCTCGACCCATGGAATGCCATAAGACATGTCAAGGGTTTGATAAGCAGCTGTTTCAATGGAAAAGATAAAACCACCCAAAGCTAACATCATGGCGCTTAATCCGAAAGGCTAGAGGCTATAGCCAAGCGTTGCTGCTTGGCATAGCGTTCAAGGGCTTGATTGACTGCGTCTCTGATTTCGTCCTTGAGACCATTGGGGACAGAAATATTTAAATTTGAAATCATCACGCGGGCATCTACTTCTACCGGCTTATGAACGGTAATGGGCTTGGGAGCTTTGAAGGCGCCCACTTTTGCATTTGTAGCCTGCATTTGTCCTGTTTCGACTACGCTTGTATTAAAGCCACTCTTGCGTTTTTCAGGGGGGGTATTTGTAACCACTGCTGTATCCAGCATTCTTTTTGCTCGTGTTTTAGTTTCATCAGTAAAGGTTTTAATGGTCTGCGTTGAAGTCTTATCTATTGAGACATTAAACCCTAACTTTTCTTTCACCCAGTTTGGCATCCAACTGGTTAATTTATTCATCATATTGCCAAAACCGTTATACAGAGCATTCCATTTGCTTTTGATGCCCTCCCAAAGCCCATTAATAAGATTGGAGCCTACTTCCATTAAATCAACGCCAAGCAACCATTTAATGAGTTCATTGATTTTTGTCGCAATCCAAGAGAGTGGTGAAAAGTTTTTAAAGAGCGTCAAGAGGTTATTGAAAACGTTACTGCATAAATTAGCCAAAGAACTCAACAAATTTCGTAAGAAATTCATGACCGTATCCCAATTTTTATAAAGCAGATATCCAATTCCAATAAGGGCTGCAATACCAGCCATTATCCAGCCTATGGGGGTTGTCATGATGGCAATACCAAGCGATATAAAAGCAGAACCAACGGCGGTTATTGCTGGAATAAGTGACGCTACAAGAACTGCCCCAACCGCGGCTAAAGATGCTGCTACCCAACCATTGAGTTTGTCCCAATATTGATAGAGGACAAAGAGCGCTGCAATGCCACCCATTAACCAACCGATAGGTGTCGTCATAATTGTGATACCAAGGCTAACAAACGCTGTTCCCACGGCTGCTAATGCGGCAATGAGTGGACCAAAAATGAAGGAACCAAGAGCTACAAGCCCCACCTTAAAGAGGGTTATTTCACCAATCAATGGTTCTAGCCATTGGAACCAGCTTTTAATTTTCTCTGTGAGATCACTGATGCTTTTTCTTAAATCAGAGGTAGGATTAAGCAAATCATTAAGGACTTTTTTTAAGGTTTTTGCCCAGCTCGCAACGGTTGTTTGAATGAGATCACGGTTTTCATCAATCAACTTTGAAAAACCGTCAATCATATCATTGATGACGGGCATAAAACGGGCGCCAATAAAGCTCGCGATACCGCCTATTTTTTTCTTAAAAGCACCAAGCTTGTCACTCAAATCTGCTGCATAGCGTGCAACATCGGCGCCTATGAGCCATTTTCCTTTCCGCGCCTTTGCAAACAGTTCTTTGATAGGCGCCATGCCTTGTGCAAGCATGGTCGCCATTTCTTTACCATCACCCCCAAACAGCAGAGCGGCAATATGCTGTCTTTGTGCTTGGCTTTTCATCTTACTCATCTTGTCGGTAATTTCTTCTAACAAGACAGAAGTGGATTTGAGTTTTCCAGAAGTGTTTTTGACAGAAATGCCAAGCGCTTCAAAACCCATCATGCCTCTTTTTTGTCCGGCATATGCTTGTGCTGAACGCCTATTTAAAACCGCTAAGGATTGTTGAAAAAGCTCGGCAGAAGTGCCTGAATTATCGGCTGCATCACCCCATAATTGAAGTGCCGTAACACTCATATTTAAATGGTGTGATGCGTGATAAAGACTATCTCCCAGATGCATGGTTTTCATGGTGAGGGCGGTCACACTTGCCACAAGACCACCCCCGGCAAGCCCTAAGACACCGGTAAAGACCGAAGCACGACTTGCCGCTGTGCTAAGAGCATTTTGAACGCCATGGAGGCTTTTTGTCATATTTTTAACAGCAGCAGAAAAGCGGGGAATACCCAATCTATGTGAGAGTGTTTTTGACAATGTATCAAATTGTTTTTGAACACGTTTGAGAGGTGCCGTGAGTTTATCTTCAAGAGACAATTTTACCTTTGCATCGGCGACTTTTTCACTCATTTTGTCTTACACCTTTCTGCTGCTTGGTTTCGCCAGAATATGAGTTCTTGTGGTTCCATTTCCATCATGTCTGAAAGGGACCAATGGAACTCAATAGCAATATCGGCTATGAGTTTTGCGGCGGTTTCCCAGTCTAGGTTTCCCGCCGTTTGATAAAAGACTCCAAGATCTCTCCAATATTTGTCAAATCATTGATGTCGAGTTCGCTGATAACCTCATGCGGCCATTCAGAAAGGCGCGCGATCATAGCGATTGTCTGCTCTATACCTTCTTTTTTGTCGATTGCTTGCAAATCTTTTGTTTTGGGGCGCCGTAAAGTAATTGTGGTGTGCTCTTTTCCTTCAAATGTGAGAGGTTCAAGCAATTGATATGTAACATTTTTTTGTAGTGTCATTTTTATAATCCTAAATTGTTTTTATGGTCTGCGAGTTGATTGACGCCATTGAATTTTCTCACCAAGTTGAGGACATCTATCTCAACGATTTCAACGTCCTTCTGGACATATTTGAAATACTGCAATGTGAATGTAGCCGTAGAAGTTGCTTTTCCTCCCGGTTGCCATTCTGCCATTTCAAAGCCTTTGCAAAGCCCTCTCATGGTAATGACAACACCTTCTGCGGGGGTGCCTTGAGCTTGCATTGAACTGCGCAATGAAATGTTGACATCGGTGCGCCCTAAGAGTGCCATCAACTCTGGAGAGCAATCAGAAATGGTCATGCTAAGCGTGAGGGTTTCAAGACCAAGGTCAACTTCAATGGAGCTATCCATGCCACCCCCGCGATAACTTTCAACAACCAAACTCAAATTCGGTAGGGTGACACTTTCACATTTTGCCTGATAGGGAATGCCGTCGACAAAAATGTTAAAATATTTCAAGACTCTGGGTAAAACAGGTACGGTCATTAAAAGATCTCCTCTAAGTAATCATTCACAATGCGTGAACGGAACGTGATATGTTCTGCAGGTGTTGTGGGGGTGAATTCGACATTGAAATAGACTTTGCCGCTCTCAATGGCGCTTGCTGTATTAAGCTCTAGATCAGGCGTACAGCGCCCACCAAGAATGGCACCTTGTGCTTTTAAATCACGCAAATAGGCATTGACGCTTTCACTCACGTCACTCATGTAGTTTTTTTTGATATTGCGGTCGACAGCCCATAGATGTCCGCGCAAAATAGCATCATTGATCATATCCGCGGTGCGCACCACCGATAAGAAAGCAAATTTTGTATCACTTGAAAGGGTGCGATTACCCCAGAGGCGATAGCCGTTTTCCCGAATAATGGTTGTGATGTTTTGTTCGTTAAGAAGGTTAGCGCGGCTTGATCTGTCCCCAATGGAAAAATCAATGGGGCGCGCAGTTCCTACAATGCCATTGATCACTTTATTGGAAGGGGAATGCCAAAAGCCATGGGTAAAATCCGTTTTGGCAATGATACCAGCAACCGCTGCACTTGCCGGCTGTTCTATGATCTTTCCATCACGATTTACCTTTACAAACGGGTCAATGAGAATGGCGCGTTTTGAATCAAAATCCTTTGCCGTACTAAGTGCTGCTTCATCTGTCGTGTTTGGTGCATCAAGCACCACAATGGCGCGCAAACGCTCGGCAATGCCAATCAGTTCTGCTGCTACAGGATTAGAGGTTGCACTGATTTCGGCTTTGGCTGTCGCTCCAGTGCCATCCCCTTCAATCGTCACATTTGGGGCGGTGTGATAATCAAAGCCACCGTTCTTAATGACAACAGAAGTTACTTTTCCATCTTTCAGGATTGCTTCTGCTTCTGCACCGCCGGCAATTTTAACAGTTGCTTGAGTGTAACCACTTCCTTGGTTCGTCACATCAATCTTGCTAAGACTGATAGGGCGTTTGTGTGTAAAGCCTGGAGCGATGAGAATGCGTGGTGTTTGTCCCACAATGGATTGTGCTCCAATCAAAGCATGGACGCCTTCATAAGCACCATTTGCGTTCACACCGCCTAGAACATTGGTGAGTGTTGCATTTTCGTTGTCACCTTCTTGCACGCGTACGACAACGACAATAGCCCCCACTTGCTTGAAAATAAGATCAAGGGCATTGGGTAAAGTGCCGCGTCGTTTACCTGTTGTATCCAGTTTTGCAGTTTGTGAAAGAGAGCCCGTTACCAAAACGGGTGTGTTGAGGGGAAATGCTTGTTCATCGGCATCGGGTGCTGTGCCAACAATTCCGATAACTGCCGATTGAACGGCGCGAAGGGGGCGGGTGCCGTCGTCAACTTCAACGACTTCAACACCGTGTAAAAAACCTGTTGCCATACTTTATGCTCCTTTTAATAATTGGCTAATGAAATGAATGGGAAAAATGAGGGTTGGATTTGAAATCGCACCCTTTAAAACAGTAAAACATAAGAATTTTGGTTCACTCACATTTCAAATGCGAGTGAATAGTAAAGGGTAGCATTTCAAATGCGATCCTTTGAAAACAACAATATGTGAAATAATTTTTTAAAAGCATATTGACACTAATAAACCCTCATGTTACTCGAATCACAAGTGCTAGAAACACTAAACCATTAGCGGATAGGTCACGTAAGATCTCTCCCATGCATTTAAAATACTGATTGTCTTTTATGCTATTATTGGCATATAACGATTTTGTCGGGTGTAGCTATGCTATACAATACCTTCTCACGAGGGGAAGACATAGCGACGGACTAATGGCCGTGTTTCTAACGCCCGGCACCCTTGGGGGTGTCAATAGAGACATTAAAACCATTAGGAGTTCATCATGAACAATTTAGTGACAATCAACAATGATGGCATCGTTGTCACAACCTCTTTAAAAATTGCTGAGGGTGTGGGGAATACGCATAAAACAGTTATACAGTTAGTACGCAATAATCGTAAGGATTTTGAAGAGTTTGGTTCACTTGGATTTGAAATCCAAGTGAGTAAAAGAGACGGTAAAGGTGGTCAAAAGAGAGAAGTTGCTATTCTCAACGAACCACAAGCCACTCTACTCATGACCTATATGCGTAACAATGATACGGTGCGTGCGTTTAAAAAAGCCCTCGTTAAAGCTTTCTATGATTTAAAAAACCAGTTAATTGATAATGACCGTGATACACGCTTTGATTTTCCAAGCAACTGGGATGAAATGGGACCTACTGAAAAAGCTGTTTATATTTATGGACCGCTTCACATGCATCTTGTTAAAGCCTTTACATTAGCAGAAGAGAGCAAACATTATAAAACGCTTGTTGAAGAAGCCAAGCGAGTTTTAGTAAGTCCTGTTGCAAAAGTAGCTTAAGTTAAAAACATGATTTTATCTCCTCGCCTTGAGGCGGGGAGGTAGTTAATGCCGTAAAATATCTTTACATAATACATATTGTACGTATAATACGTATTATACATTAAAGATAGGATGTGCATATGAAAAAATATAGTTTTACAGATGTAAACCGCGGGGCAGGCGATATTTTAGATGAGGCTATGTCTACACCTGTCGCTTTGACAAAACGAGGGCGTGAAAAAATCATTATGCTTCCTGTTGATTTATATCATGAATTAATAAAATCCCGTTCTAGTGTACAATCTTTTGTTTACGCAGATGCACCGCAAAATATATTAGACGATTTAGATCGTGGTTTAGATGACATTTTGAATAGTGATGAACATGTTTAAAGCAGGGGATGTTGTTCAATATTATTATTTATGGCACGAACAAGCGCAAAAAGGTGAACATTTGGGACGTAAAGCGCGTCCTTCTTGTGTTATGGTTAAAACTGAAAGCCATTTCTTTTTGTTTCCTATCACTTCTCAAGAACCTATTAATTTGCAATTTAGCTTAAAAGTACCTGAGATAGAATGTAAACGTGTGGGTTTGCAAAAGCAATCTTGGGTACGTGTTGATGAATTTAATGTTGTTTCTTGCGAATCTTTGTTTGACTTTGAAGATTTAAAACCTCAAGGGCGTTTTAGTCTTTCTTTCATGCGTAAAATTGCACTTAAAATTAAAGAAGTTAAAACAATAAAACCACTTGGAAAAGTTTCTAGAGACTGAGTTATACAATTAAGCAGTATGGAGTGTCGGAACTTTGCTAACATCTATTTCACGCTCTGCATGCCAAGCATCATAATTGGCTTGAAGCTGTAGCCAGAGGGCCGGTCCATTTCCTAACAATTTACCAATGCGAGCTGCTGTTACGGCTGTAACTGGACGTTCTCCTTTAAGAATTCCGTGCAAGTGCTGGCGTGATATTTGAAGAATCCTAGCAATTTCGGTTTTGCTTGCATTTAAATGTTCTAAGGATTCAGCTAAAACTTCTCCTGGATGAGTAGGGCAGCGATTATGATTACGTGTGGTCATAGATAGTTTCCTTTACAATTAATTTTAAAGACTATTACAATTTAGATAGTATGTTATCAATGTTGTGTTATTTAAAGGAATTTAAGAAATGAATATCAAACCAATTCGTACAGAGAGAGAGATTATCAAGAAGCTTTAGAGATTGTGTCTACGATGTTTGACAATCAACCTAAAGAGAATACTCCAGAATTTGATCAAATGGAGGTTCTTGTATTGTTGATTGAAGCGTATGAAGCAGAGCACTATCCTGTTTCTCCTCCTCATCCTATTGAGGCTATTAAATTTAGAATGGAACAAATGAACTTAAGTGCTAAAGATCTTGTTCCTGCGATTGGTCATTTAAATCGCGTTTATGAAATCTTGAGTGGTAAAAGAAAATTAACACTGCGCATGATTAAAAACTTGCACCAACAGTTCAATATTCCACTAGAAAGCCTAATAGCCTAGACTTGATTATCTTTCTCTTGTGGTTCTTTTATGAGCTCTACGGGTGCGTCTATTTCTGCCATTTCAGTAGATGAGAGCTGTTTTGTGTTTTCATCAACAACGGGAGGAGAAAACACTCCGTCCTTATAAGTCCAGCCAATTTGTGCTTCACTTGAGGGGATCGCTTCACCATCAAAGGCGTGAACATAATCTTCTGAGGCTACAATAATATTTGTTACCACACCATTTTCAACAACTGCATATTCCATGAAAAACTCCTATATAAAAAATCTAAACAATACAGCGCCATTCCCGCCATCACCGCCGTCGCTACCAATTTGTCCTGGGAAATAGCCACCACCCCCACCAGATTTATTGTTGTAACTTCTTCCTCCTTTCCCTCCTTTTCCACTGAAACCTCCCTGTGCGGTGCCATCACCACTAGCACCGCCACCGCCGCCAAAAATAGAGTCGCCACCATTTCCACCAGCCCCTGATTTTTCTCCATAGCTACCACCGCCGCCGCCATTAAAAGTAGCATCACTTCCATTTGAACTGCTGCTATTGGATGAATAATAACCTCCATAACCACCACGTGAATCTCCTTGAACGCCACCAGAAGAGCCCGTGCTATTATGTCCGTTAACAGCGCCACCACCGCCACCACCTGCTGTTATAAAGTCTAAAGCACATGTAAAACCACCAGAACCAGCAGTATCCTTGGGTTGACCGGTATAAAAACCTTTACCACCGCGACCAATGACAACTCTTCTTGGACTTCCGGTTATTGAATTTTTGAGATGTGAGCCTTTTATTTTCATGTGTACGCAACCGCCTCCACCACCGCCGCCGCCTTTATAATTACCGCCACCACCTCCACCACCCCATGCCCATACTTCAATATTAGTGTTATCGGTAACACCATCAGGTATGGGGGCTGGACCACTTTCTGTCATCAAAATTTCGAGTGGTTTTTTGTTTAATAAAGCTATCAATTTATCTATTTCACTTTTCGTATAAACAGCTTCTCCATCGACTTTAAGCGGTCCTTTCAACGTGCTTCCCGTTGCGCTTAAACTTGTCACCACTTTGTTATTGTGTATGAGGCTAAGCGACGAACTGCCTATGAGTTCCACATCACCACTCATGGTGACTTTGCTGGTAAACTTATTATAACCTTGCCATTCATTGGCTTGTTGTAGGCGCCCATAACTGGTCAGACCTTCGTTAAGCTTGGCTCTAAATTCATCTAAACCCACAATATCATCAATTCTATGCTGGTGTGCTCCTAATAGTGAGACAGCACTACCAAAGGTGAAGTTGTTATTGCTTGATTTGTAGAGAACATAATTGTTAGCCGCATCCTGTGCACCTTCAATATCGCGTAAATCGGCAAAAGTGAAAGTTTTGTCTGCTGCCATTTTGCCTTTGAGAGCCGCTTCAAGGTCTGTGACTTCGCTTATGCTATGCATATGCTTTGTAGACGCTTTGCTCTCTAGCTTTTCCTCAACATCCGCTAGTGCCTGATCAATCTTGGTGAGGTTTTCCCGCAAGATTGGGAATTCAGAACTGATAAAACGCCCTTCTTGTGGCAATTCCATTTGTAGCTTTTTTGTCTTGGTCATGTCTGTTTTTCCCTCATAATATGCCAGCGCCAAAATCACTCACCATGGACCGCGCAGCAGGTCCACCGGTAAGCGTGAGTTTGAGGCGCGCTTGTTTGGCTGTTTTGTCACTGCTCACAAATTTTCGTTCTGTCCAAAGTGGTTCAGCGAGTTGTTCTGTTTCGTCAAGTTTCAAAGGGGTGAAACCACCATCATCTAGTTGCATCTCCAGTGAAAAGGTTGCACCACCCGGTAAAAAGGTTTTGATATAGCTGGTCAACCTTGCCTTTTCACCAAAGGCAAAAGCACGCGTGACATAGGTCGCTTCCTTATGGATTTTTCCCGCAATCAACTGAATAGGGGCAAATAACACCGGTGAGAGTTTCTCGGTGCCTTTAAGAATAGCGCGAAGCTTGACCTTTTCACTGATATATTCAGTAAGACTGAGCAATTGAAAGGGAAGAAGTTGATAAATTGTGCCATTGTTTCGTTCAATTTCAAAGATGACAGAACACTCACTTGAAGGCAACTCAATGGCTGCGCGTATTTGCAAATCAGAGCAGTCTACAAGGTCAAAGGTGCCTAAATCGACAATCTTTTCTGTTTGCCTATAGCGTGCAGCGAGCACCCGAAAAGCTAAAGCCTCATCTTGATGGGCGCTCCAACTTTGTGCGTTAACAGAAGAAAAGCGTGGACCGGTCACGTAAGGGTGACTTGAGACAAATCTTTGGTGTTCTGCATCAAAATCTCCAAGCTTTGCTAGTGAGATGGCATGATCCGCATCATCGGTTTTAATGATAAAAGCAGTGAGACGATCATTAGGGACTAACAAGGGGACATCATAGCGTG